>JAEEHE010000007.1 GCA_016280685.1 Caryophanales bacterium | reverse complement strand
GGGATCAAGTCGTCGCTGATTGGATTAAAGCTCAAATCAAGATTGAAACCAATGTCGATATTACCGACAAGGCTTCATTACAAAGAATTAGAGAAGCTGCCGAAAAAGCCAAGATTGAATTATCCGCTTTAACCGAAACAGTCATCTCCTTACCATTTATCTCTATGACCAGTGCGGGTCCAGTCAACTTTGAGACCACATTAACTAGAGCTAAATTCCAAGATTTAACCAGACATCTCTTAAAGAGATGTGAAGAACCAGTCAGACGTGCCTTAAGCGACGCTCATATGAACGCTAGCGAACTCAACCAAGTCTTATTAATTGGTGGTTCAATCCGTATGCCTGCCGTCCAAGAACTCGTCAAGCAATTAACTGGCAAAGTTCCAAACTTATCTGTCAACCCAGATGAAGCTGTCTCCATCGGTGCCGCTTATCAAGGTGGTGTCGTCAGTGGTGATGTCTAGGATGTCGTCTTATTAGACGTCACTCCATTAACCTTAGGTATTGAAACCTTAGGTGAAGTGATGACTCCATTAATTCCAAGGAATACAACCATTCCAACCACAAAGAGTCAGATCTTCTCAACCGCTGCGGATAATCAACCCGCTGTCGATATCATGGTCTACCAAGGTGAAAGACCAATGGCCCACGATAACAAATTATTAGGTCACTTCCAATTAACCGGTATTAAACCCGCTCGTAGAGGTGAACCTAGAATTGAAGTTACCTTCTCTATTGACGTCAACGGTATCGTCAAAGTCTCCGCGAAAGACTTAGATACTCAAAAAGAACAAAACATCACTATCTCTGGTAGTAATGGTTTGAGCAAAGAAGATATCGATAGAATGGTCAGAGAAGCGGAAGAAAACGCGGAAGCTGATGCCAAGAGAAAAGAAGAAATCGAGCTCAAGAACAAAGCCGAATCATTAATTAATGATATCGACGCTGCTATGAGAGAAAAAGGCGATACCATGGATCAAAGTCAAAAAGAGCAAACTCAAAAACTCAGAGATGAATTAAAGACCGCTCTTGATAACAATGATATGGAAACCTTAAAGAAACGTATCAACGAACTCGAACAAGCCGCTGCTTATATGCAACAAGCGCAAGCTAACCAAGGTGCACAAAGCGAGCAACCTGCCGGTTCTAATCCTGATGATGTCGTCGATGCCGACTACACCAAGAAGGACAACAACAAAGCTTAATTATTTAAATTAAGATAGTATCAAATTTACCGATTGGGCCTTCGTGGCCCTTTCGGTCCATTATGTAGAAAGGAATTATTATGGCTGATAAACGTGACTACTATGAAGTACTAGGCGTCAATAAAAGCGCCAGTAAAGATGAGATCAAAAGTGCTTATCGTAAATTAGCGAAGAAATATCATCCCGATAATAAAGAGACTGGTAACGAAGCGAAATTTAAAGAGATTCAAGAGGCCTATGATATCCTTTATGATGATCAAAAAAGAAGTGCTTATGACCAATTTGGTCATGCGGCATTTGAACAAGCTGGTGGTAATCCCGGTGCCAATCCATTCCAAGGGGCGGGATTCTCAGGCTTTGGCGATTTAGGCGATATCTTCAATTCCTTCTTTGGTGGAGGGAGAAGAAGAGACGCTAATCCATCCGCACCGAAAAGAGGTGTTGATGTCTTAAAACGTATCCGTATCGATTTTATGGATGCTATCAATGGTATCGAGCTCGAAGTTCCTACCGAAGTCGATGAACGATGCCCAACCTGTGGTGGTACAGGAGCGAGAAGTCCAAGTGACATTACAACTTGTTCACAATGTCGTGGTTCTGGTTATGTGACTTATCGTAGACAAAGTCTATTCGGTCCGATGACCAGCCAAGAAACATGTCCTGGTTGTAACGGTTCTGGTAAAGTCGTCAAAGAAAAATGTAAGGATTGTAGTGGTAAAGGCTATATCCATAAGAAAAAGACCATCAAAGTCAAAGTACCTGCCGGTATTAATGAGGGACAACAAATTATCTCTCGTGGCAATGGTGAAAGAGGCGTTAATGGGGGAGAAAATGGTGATTTATACTTCGAAATCGTCATCAAAGAACACCCATACTTCAAACGTGATGGCAATGATATCCAATTAGAAATTCCTCTCGACTTTGTCGATGCATGCTTAGGAACTAAAGTGGATGTCCCAACCGTTTATGGAGATATGACATTAACGATTCCTGCTGGTAGCCAACCGAACCAAATCCTCCGTATGAAGGGTTGCGGTGTCAAAGACTTAAGAAGTGGTAAACCTGGTGATCAGTACATCAAACTCAACATCAAGGTTCCGACCACTTTATCAAAATCCCAAAAGGAACATTTAGAGAAGATTCGTGAAGAGACCGACAAGAAAAATGAAAGCCTATTTACGAAATTCAAAAAAATGTTTAAAAAATGAGACTCTTAATGAGTCTCTTTCTTTTGCCTAAAAATTTTTTAAGACAAATTAGAGAAAAGCTTCCTATTTCCAAGTAGGAGGTTTTAAAAATGTATTTTATCCAGCAAAGACAAAAAGACGATTGTGGTTTCACTTGTCTCAAGATGATTCTTGCCACTTTAAACAAAGACAAAAATTATCTTTTCTTACCACAAAAAGAAAACCATGGTCCTTATTCCTACACGGACTTAGTAAAAATAGGAAAAGAACATGGTGTCAATTTCTCCGCATTAAAAGCGATTGAAAAAGAAGGGCTCATCAATTGCCGTTCCTTTCCTTTTATCGCAACAATTGAGAAAAAGAATGGTAATAAGCATGCGGTCATTATTACCAAGATTAAAATCGGGCGCGTCTATTTTACCGATCCGATGAAAGGGAATACTTCTTTATCTTTGAAGAAATTCATCGATATTTGGGATGGAACAGGTCTATTCATCGAAAGTTATGAGAAAAAGCCTTATCCCTTCGGCAAAGTGGAGCAGATTAGTTTCGCCTCAAAGTTTCTTCTTGGGATGTGTCAAATCTTCTCCGGTGTATTTGCGATTATCGGAGTCTATTTCATCAAAGATGATACGAGAATATGGGTTCCCGCGTTATTTTTAATGCTCGCAATTATCATGGAATTAATCATGAGAGGTATCACTTATCGCATCATGAAAAAACTCGATGATTATTATTTCGATGAAGAGAGAATCCCCAAAAGTGGATACCGCGATTATATCGAGAGATACGAGAACTATAAGAAAACCGTTTTATCTTCACCGATGCGATTTATCGTCATCTTATTATTCTCTTTAGCGTTGTTCGCGATTGTTTTATTAAACGATATCAGAAACTTGATGCTAGTCATCATTCCTATCGTTTTAGCTTTTGTGAACGCATTTATCGTCTATCCAACACTAAAGAATCGTAAAAGAGAGATCGCGGAATTAGAGGATGAACTTGATTTAGCCAAAAGTGGTAGTGATTTAAGAGAGAGGATGAAAGTCATCCACACGAAAGCTTATAACTATAGTTACATCGATATCGCAATGCGTTATTTATACGCCGGTTTGATTATGATGACCGCTTTACTCACGATGAGAATGTGCGGGATATCTTCTTTCCCATATATCATTTTCTACACTTGTATTTCTTTGACCCTGTATCGCTCAATCGACGAGTTATTCTCTTATGGAGATAAAGTTCAAGAGTATAACTTAGCAAAAGTTAAACTCAACAATGTCATCAGACACTGAAACGATTTTCGACACTGTCTAATTCCTTTACGTAAGTTCTATTATATTCGGGATAAATATGTTAATATATTTACCCATGGAACTAGATTTTAATTCTCAATTCTCTAATTTTGATCACTACGAAGAAATCTATTTAGGTTTATTAGAGAGAACCTTTAAACATCTCAAGCTCAAATGTGACCCGATTTTAAGTGTCACCTTTGTCGATAACGAATTCATCCACAAAATGAATAAGGAATATCGTCAAGTAGATAGACCGACAGATGTTATTTCTTTCGCCTTCTTAGATACGGAAGAAAATAGAGAATCCATCTTGAAGAAAAAAGGACCTGTCGTATTGGGAGATATTTATATCTCTATTGATAAGGCTAAAGAGCAAGCCACTCAATATGGTCACCCTTTAGAAAGAGAATTATCATTCTTATTTGTCCATGGCCTATTACATCTTCTCGGTTATGACCATATGACCAAAGAAGATGAAACTATCATGTTTAAATTACAAGATGAAATATTACCACCAAAGGAGAAATAAGATGAAAAAGACATTACCAAATAGCGAAGAATTATTTAAAAATCTTCTAAAAGAAGCTAAAGATGCGAGAGCGTTATCTTACTCTAGGTATTCTCATTTTGCAGTCGGTGCGGCAGTCTTAATGAAAGATGGCCAAGTCTTCTTAGGTGCGAATGTTGAGAATTCTTCCTACCCATTATGTATGTGTGGTGAAAGAAACGCGATTTACAATGCGATGATGCACGGTTATAAAAAAGAAGACTTTATCGCTTTAGCCATTTGTGCAGATACTGATCAACCAGTTTCGCCTTGTGGTGCATGCCGTCAAGTCATTCACGAATTATTCCCCTTACACGCGCCTATTTTACTCACCAACCTTAAAGGTTATGTCAAAGAGACTTGCGCGGAAGAATTATTGCCATTCGCTTTTACAGGAGATGATTTGAAATAATGAAATCGGGATTTGTTTCAATATTAGGTAGACCAAATGTCGGCAAGTCAACTTTGTTAAACGGCATTTTGAATAAGAAGATTAGCATCGTGACCGATAAATCGCAGACGACGAGAAATGCGATTAAAGGCATTTATAACAAAGAGGGAGTGCAAATCGTTTTCACTGACACTCCTGGTATTCATAAACCGAGAGAAAAGCTCGGCCAAGAGATGAATAACATGGCCTATAGTGCCGCTCACGATGTCGATGTCAACATTTTAGTGGTGGACGCTTCTTTACCTTTTGGTCCTGGTGATGACTATCTCTTAACACACTTGGATATTAACAATTGTCCCTTAATCATTGTTTTCAATAAAATTGATGAAGCACGATTAGATAAAGTGGAAGAATTAAAGAAGATCTATCGCGAAAGAGCCCCGGAATCCCTATTTATTGACACTGTCGCGAAAGAAAGATTCAACATTGACTTGTTGCTCGAAGAGATTATTAAACGTCTCCCAGAAGGCCCGGCGTATTATTCGACAGAAGAAATCACTGACAAAGATGTGATTTTCCAAATAAAAGAAATTATTAGAGAAAAAGTTTTAAGAAACTTAAGAGATGAAGTTCCTCACGCTACAGCGATATATATGGAAGATATCAATTGGGAATCTAACCCTCTCCATATCAAAGCTAATATCATCGTAGAAAAGCAAGGACAAAAAGGAATTGTCATCGGTAAAGATGGTCAAAGAATTAAAAAGATTGGCCAACAAGCGAGAACTGACATTGAAAAATTATTAAATAAACACATCTTCTTGGAATTATTTGTCCGTGTCCAAGAAGGGTGGAGAGATGACGAGAAGTCTTTAGAGACTTACGGATACAAATACAAAAAATAACAAATGAAAATTATTGTTTTATCTATCACACCTTATAAAGAAAAGGATGCGATTATTGACGCGATTAGCGAAGAAGGTGATATCACCTTTACCGCGAAGGGAATTCTCGATCCCAAAAATAAGAATGCGGCCATCAATAATCTTTTGAGCATCGCTGACATCGATTTGCAAGAGGGAAATTATAAATACCCAGTTTTAAAATCTATTTCTAATGTCGAGAATTGCATGAAACTCGACAACGATTTAGATTACCTTAGTTGTTTGATGCTTGTTGCTGAAGCAACAAAATCGCTTCTCCAAGATGAAGAAAAAGAACAGATCTTCAATTCTTTAGTCAGTGCGGTCAAAGCTATTAAAAAAGCAAGAGAGCCTTGGGCAGTAACCATCGCCTATATCGCGAAACTATTAAAGATTGGCGGTTATGAATTAGAAGTCAACCGCTGTGTCTTTTGCGGAGGTATTAAAAATATCGTCCTGTTCTCTTTCAATGATGGTGGATTTGTCTGCCAAGATTGTTTAGAACCCGATATGGCAAGAGACTTAAATAAAAACCAAATGTTATTAGTGAGAAGCGCTTTTAACACAAAAGATATTGAAGATATCTCTTTCACCTGTAGCAAAGAAGATGCTTTGGTGGTTTTAAATAAATTCTTCGATTTCATCGTAGAATCTTTCGGCACAACCCTCAAAAGTGCCGCTTTAATAAAATAAGAAAAAAGTACACTCATAATATGTTGACAAGATAGGAGAAAAATCCTATACTTTTACTCGCGTAATTTTTTGGAGGCTATTAATAATGAGCAAATTTGAATTCGATAAAGTTTGTAATCATTTCATCGTATCAGGTTACTACTACCAAGGTAGTGAAATTTATGGTGGTCTTTCTAATACATGGGACTACGGCCCATTAGGAAGCGAAATCAAAATGAACATCCGCAAGATGTGGTGGAAGAAGTTCGTGCAAGAATGTCCAATGAATGTCGGTATTGATGCCGCGATTCTTATGAATCCCAAAGTGTGGGAAGCAACAGGCCACGTCTCTACATTTAACGATCCTCTTATCGACTGTAAGAAATGTAAACAGCGTTTCAGAGCGGATCAATTAATTGAATCGGAATTCCCAGAAGTGGATGTCAACGGAATGACTAATGAGCAAATGATGGATTTTATCCATCAAAACCACGTTAAATGTCCAAGCTGCGGTCAAGAAGACTTCACTGATATCCGTCAATTCAATATGATGTTCAAAACTCATATCGGTGTCACAGAAGATAACAAAGCGGTCGTTTATTTAAGACCAGAAACCGCTCAAGGTATGTTTGTGAACTTCAAGAACGTCGTGAGAACAACAAGAAAGAAATTACCTTTAGGCATTTGTAATGTCGGTCGTGCTTTTAGAAATGAAATCACTCCTGGGCAAATGACTTTTAGAACCCGTGAATTCGACCAAATGGAAATGGAATTCTTCTGCAAACCAGGCGAAGATTTAAAATGGTTTGACTATTGGAAGAAGCATTGTTTAGATTTTGTTGATTCTTTAGGAATCAAACCGGAAAATCTCCGCTATAGAGATCACGAACCTGCGGAATTAGCGTTCTATTCCAAAGCTACAACCGATATCGAATATTTATTCCCCTTTGGCTGGGGTGAAGTTTGGGGCATCGCTGATCGTACCGATTACGATTTAAAGAGACACATGCAATATAGTGGTGAATCTTTAGAATATTTAGATCCCGAAACCAACGAAAAATATGTTCCATATTGTATTGAACCTTCAGTCGGTCTCGATAGATTAGTTTTAATGACTTTATGCAATGCTTATGACGAGGAACAAGTCGGTGACAACGATACTCGTATCGTTATGCATTTAGTTCCTGCCGTTGCTCCTTACAAAGCAG
>JAEEHE010000063.1 GCA_016280685.1 Caryophanales bacterium | reverse complement strand
GATAGGGGTAAAAACTAAAACCACGTATCGTTGGTATATCTATGATGTGGAACTTAATGAGAAAGATCAAAATAAGATATTTAATGTTTTTAGGAAATTATTAGACGAACAAATTGAAATTCTTAAAGGAAGAGGCATCTACCAAGGAGAGATAACGGTTTTAGATTATGACGTCACCGGTGTAGCGATAGGGGAACTAGAAACTAAAGTAGATGGAAAATATGAAAAATCAAATTATTATGTCTACGCGAAACTAGGACAGTCATTTTATTATAACGGTAACGGCTCATATACTATGGCGCCGGAAATAGGTAATAACAAATAATCTCTGCAAGGTCAGAGATTTTTTATGAATGAAATGTTTTTTCATTAGTTTTAGAATGGATAGATATTAGAGGTTTTTAAATTATGGTTGCCAAAATATTTGAAGTAGTGATGTTAGTGATGTTCGGGATTAGTTGGCCGATTAATCTCGCGAAATCCATTAAGTCAAAAAGCACTAAAGGAAAGAGTCTAATATTTTTAATATTAATTGATGTTGGATACATCTTTGGCATGATGTCAAAGATCTTCTCTACAACATTTGTGTGGTCTACTGACTGGTGGGTATTCGCTATATATGTAGTTAATTTCTGCTTTGTCAGTGCGGATTTATCAGTCTATTTCATCAATAGGAATAGAGAGAAGAAAGAATTACAAGTAAATTAAAAAGAGTCGCTAGGGAGCGACTCTTTTATTTTGGCTGAGCTTATTTCTTTTCTTCTAAAATTTCAGCACGGCGAACTTTACATAATTTTGCAAGTTCCATTAAAGCTTTTCTGGCGCGGCCAGCAGCGGCTTTGTTGCCCTTAGCGACGAATTTTTCGTTTTCAGCGACAAATTCTTCATAAGCGGCTTGGATTTGTTCTAATGTTGTCATTAACTATGTTCTCCATTGGCCTGTTAAGGCGCTTCTATACCTCTATTAAACCAAATTTAGAGAAATTTCTAAAACATTTTTTACATTTTATCAGCATTTTTTCTTTAATTAGAGCATTTCAAATAGCGATTTGGTCAATATTCTCTCTTTTTCATTAAAGGGATTAGACCTACAATAAAGAGGTATGGAAAGAGGTTATCGACATGAACAAAGAGCAACTATTAAAACTAAACGAAGATTTCTTAGAATCTTTAGATGATAAATCCTCTTCTTTATTAAAGGAATTAACCAAAGGACAACATCCTTCCACATTAGTGGTGTGCTGTTCTGATTCACGTGTGGTTCCTGAGAAGATATTTCATTCTACATTCGGCGATATCTTTGTCATTAGAACCGCTGGTAATGTTATCAATGAAGGCGAACTAGCCTCAGTGGAATATGGTATCGAACATTTAAAAGTGTCTTTAGTAGTGGTTCTCGGTCATACCCACTGCGGAGCGGTACACGCTTCTATCCACAATGAGAAAGGGTTGTATCTCTCTCCGATTTTAGATCGCATCAAAAAGAATATTTCTTTAGAAAAGGATGAAAGAGAAGCCTCTATTATAAACGCCCAAAAGGAAGCGGATTTTATCAAATCGAAGTTCCCTAATTATCAAGGAGAAGTCATTTCTCTACTATATGATATCGAAACAGGAAAAGTTTCCTAAAATACTTAATTTATTAAATTAATAGGTCTACAATATTAAATCAAAAGAAGGTAAAAAATATGAAAGTAATCGTTGGTAATAATGAACAAATTAGTAAATTAATCGCTGAGGAATTTATCAAACAAGTAAATGAAAAACCTAATTCCGTTTTAGGTTTAGCCACAGGCACCTCTCCGTTAAAGGTTTATGCGAATATGATTAAAGCCTATAAGAACGGCAAAGTCTCATTTAAAGATGTCGTCACCTTTAACTTAGATGAATATATCGGATTAGAAGGCACGCACAAACAATCTTATCGCTATTTCATGAACGACAATCTATTCGATCATATCGATATCGATAAAAATAACACCCATGTCTTATTAGGTGTTGGTGATTATCTTGCTTACGCAAATCAATATGATGAATTAATTAAGCAAGCGGGTGGCATCGATTTACAAATCTTAGGTATCGGTAGTGATGGTCATATCGCTTTCAATGAACCAGGAACACCATTTGATTCCTTAACACATGTTGCCGAATTAGCGGAATCCACAATTAAAGATAATAGTAGATTATTCAATGATATCTCCGAAGTTCCCACCAAAGCGGTGACCATGGGACTTAAGAGCATTATGAATGCGAAGAGAATTGTTCTTATCGCGACTGGTAAGAATAAAGCCCAAGCCATCTATAATTTATTAAAAGGAAAAATGACGGAAGAAGTTCCTTGTTCCATCTTACAAAAACATCCTGATTGCACGATCTACGTGGATGAAGAAGCTTATAGCTTAGTGAAATAAAAATAAGGCCGCGAGCCTTATTTTTTTCCGTGTTTTTCCTCTTGGAATTTCTTGAGCATCTGGAAGGTTTCTTCTGACAAGATATGCTCAATCGCACATGCATCTTTATAGGCAACATCTTCGTTGACGCCGGCATCGATTAATGTCTGGGCGATAATACGATGCTTTTCTAAGGTATTAGTACCAATCCTTTCTCCTTCAGGAGTAAGAGAGATGTCACCTGTATCTTCATCGACGACGACATAGCCATAAGATTTTAATTTCTTTAAAGCGATAGAAACACTAGCTTTTGAGAACGACATAAAATTCGCTAAATCGATAGCGCGAACCTTATCTCTTTGCTCTTTTAGCATGAGGATCTTTTCTAAATAATCTTCGATGGATTCTTTCTTGTTATACATTAATTCTTATTTTACAAAATAATTTGACTTTTCTCAATAAGGGTAATAATCTATGTATAGTTAGTTAATGCTAACTTATTCAATTTCGAATACATGTCATTGAAGACGGCTCATGTCTATAATAACCTCCCTATGATTTTCCTTTCTTGGCCGTCTTCAATATTTTGAGAACAATATGCAAATGTATAGATATATTATCGGTGTTGGTGGAATGGCGTGTGGTTCTTGCGAATCTCATGTTAATAATGAAGTGAGAAAGCATTTCCCTAATGTCAGTGTCAAATCTTCTCACTTAAAAAATCAAACCATCATTGAATCAAAAGAGAAGTTAGATTTAAAAGAAGTGGAGCAAGTCATCATCAACACTCATTATGACTTCCTCTCTATCAAAGAAGAAATTTACGAGAAGAAATCCTTCTTCCAAAAACTGTTTAAGAAGAAATAAAGCCGCGGAACAATCGCGGTTTTTTCTTAAGAAAAGATATAAAGTACTGAATTAGACTTATATTTTAACTCGGTATTTTTTATTAATTTTTACGTAATTTGTTGAATTTCCTTTTTTTCTATATGATAATAGTACACGAGGAAAATAATATATGAAAATGTTCGACTTGAAAGGAGCAGTTCTAGGTTTAAGCAAGCCTTCAATTGTTTCTTTACTCAACGCAATTGAGCTTTACAAGGGTAAAACACTCTCTGTAAGCAAGATTAAAAAGGTTGACGCATTGAAATCCATCGCTCGTAGAAGCGCTGTTTTAGCCAGCAACGCGATTGGTAGTGTCTACATTACGGAAGAACGTGAAAAAGCTCTCTTTATTAAAGGTAGCCAACCCCAAACTTTAGAAGAGCATATGGTCTGCGGTTATTCCCAAGCGATTGATTTAATCAATTCCGTTTATAAATTCCAACCTTTTGATCGCTCATTCATCTCAACGTTACATTATTATATCTATAAGGACTATAATCCTGATTTCGGTGGTCGTTTCAAAGATAGTCAAAACTATATTCAAGAAGCGATGCCCGATGGTTCATTTAGAACAATCTTTGTTTCCTCCGCACCAGAGGAAGTTTTACCACTTCTCGATAACTTAATTTATCAATTCAATTTATGCGCGGCGGATGAAGATTGCAACAAATTAGTTCTCATCGCAACATTTATGTTGGATTTCATGTGTATTCATCCTTATAATCATGGTAATGGCCGTGTCAGCCGTTTAATTCTTGATTTCTTATTAAAGAAATTCGGATACGATGTTGATGAATATTACGCTGTCGGTTATTTGATGCGTCAACATCTCGGCGAATATATCGATGCTTTCGAAGCTTCCAGTAAGAATTGGCATGATAATGAAAATGATTATGAACCATTCGTCACCTTCATTCTCAAACGTATCTTAGAAGCTTATCGTAAACTCGATTACATCATGGAAGTTAACGCTTTAGAAACTACTAGTGAAGAGAAAGTATTAAAAGTAGTCGTCGATAGCGCTACACCAATTAGCAAAAACGTGGTGGTCAATATTCTTTATGCGACCAGCCAAGCCACGATTGAAAAAGCGTTGGCAAAATTATTAAAAGAAGGCCGTATTCAATTGATTACAAAAGGCCGTTATTCAAAATATTTTAGAACTTAAGGGGAAAAATTATGGCAAAGTATGATGCAAAACACATTCGTAACGTTATCCTTCTTGGTCACCAAAGCTCTGGTAAAACATCTTTAGTTGAATCATTAGCGTTACAAACTGGCCTCATCGGTGTTAAAGGTGAAGTCGAAAGAAAAAATACTCTCAGCGATTATAGCGCTGACGAATTAAAACGTGGTGCCTCCATTCAAACCGCAGTCATCCCCATGGTTTATCAAGATAACAAGATTAATGTTATCGATATTCCTGGTAATGATGACTTCATGGCCGAAGTGGTCGGTGTCACTGGTATCATGGAAGGCGCGATTTTATTAGTCGATGCTTCCGTCGGTGTGCAAGTCGGTACCGTCAAACACTGGAAACAATTAAGAAAAGCGGGCACTCCAACCCTTATCTTTGTTAACAAATTAGATAAAGATAACGTCAATATTGACGAAGTCTTAGCTGATATTAACGAAAAATTAGGTAAGAACGCTATCCCGTTCTGCTATCCATTAGGTCATGGTGCAGGATTTGATGGCTATGCCAACTGCGTTACTCTTAAGGCTTATAAATATACAGGCAAGGGTGAAGAAGAAATCGAAATTCACGAAGATAAATTAGCGAAGATCGATGGCTTCCATGGTCAAATTCTTGAAGAAGTCGCTAATACAGATGAAGCTTTATTAGAAAAATTCTTCATGGAAGAACCCTTCACTGAAGAAGAAATTAAGACCGCTTTAAATAAAGGTGTTGCCTCTGGACAAATCGTTCCTGTTTTAGTCGGTAGTGCGACAAAGAATATCGGTATTTCTACTTTATTAGAAATGATTACCCATTACTTACCATCTCCTGCTGATGTGAAACCACTTCCTGCCAAAGATGATAGCGGTAAACCAGTGGAGAGAAAATGCTTAGAAAGCGAACCATTCTCCGCTTATGTCTTCAAGACTGTTGTCGACCCATATTCTGGTGTCATCAATATCTTAAAGGTCCAATCCGGTGTCTTACACGTCGGTGATGATGTCTACTGCAATGGTAGCACTCAAAGAATCAGTATGCTTTATAGCATGTCCGGTAAAAAACTCGATAATATTACCGAACTCGTCGCCGGTGATATCGGTGCGGTCACCCGTTTAGAAAAAGTCGCTTCTGGCGATACATTATCCTCTCCAAAAGCTCCTGCCATCTTAGAAGGTGCTAAATATCCTAACGCCGTTATCTATCAAGCTATCGTTTTAGCCAATAAGAACGACGAAAGTAAGATCGGCCCTGCTCTTAGTAAGATGCAACTAGAAGACCCCTGTATCGAGGTCAAACGTAACAATGAAACCAAACAATTATTATTAGGTGGTGTCTCCGGTTCTCATATCGGATTCGTCGTCGATAAATTAAAAGGTTTATATAAGATTGATGTGACCACTGAACCGATGAAAGTCGTCTATCGTGAATCTATCAAGAAAACTGCTGAAGGTGATGGTAGATATGTCAAACAATCTGGTGGTAGCGGTTTCTATGGTGTCGTCAAGATGAGATTTGAACCGGCAGAAGAAAGCGTATTTGCTGAAGAAGTCTTTGGTGGCGCTGTTCCAAAGAACTACTTCCCCGCTGTTGAAAAAGGTTTCTTTGAAGCCCTTAATAGTGGCCCATTAGCTGGATTCCCTGTTATCGGTGTTAAAGGTGTCTTAGTCGATGGTAAGTATCACCCAGTCGATAGTAACGAACAAGCTTTCAAAATGGCTGGTATCTTAGCGTTCAAAG
>JAEEHE010000062.1 GCA_016280685.1 Caryophanales bacterium | reverse complement strand
TAATCGTCGATAAATCTTTGGTTGTATCCGCTTGCGCAAGACGATAACTGTTTTGTTGGTTGATGGCTAATGTTAAAGGGGCGATTGCGCCAATTAACAAACCACCGAGGACAAAGTACTTCGGTAATTTCATAATAATTCTCCTTATCTATTCTTTAACTGCACCAAAGGTGAGACCGGCTACTAATTGTTTTTGGAATATCACAAAGATAACAAACATCGGAATCATCATTAAAACACCAAAGACCATCTGCACATTCGGTCTAGATGTCACTAATGAGGTTTCGGATAAATATTCATAGTAAATGTATAGGTTCAAGGTAAAGTTTTGAGGAGCGGTGCTCTTAATGTACATTAATGGACCAGCGAAGTCGTTCCACGCGCCAAAGAAACAAGTGATCATCAAATAGATGATAATCGGTTTAATTAATGGCATCGTGATTCTAAACATTCTTGTTGGTAAGTTCGCTCCATCGATAATCGCAGCTTCATCAATCTCTTTAGGAATGCTTCTGATGAACTGCATAATCATGAAGATGTTTAAAATACCACCACCGAAGAAGCAAGGGATTGTTAATGGTAATAAAGTGTTAGTCCAACCCATCTTCCAGAATATCTGATAGACCGGAATCATTAACAATATGCCGGGAATCATAATCGTTCCTAAGGCCACAGTGAAGATGATCTTTCTAAATTTAAATTTGATTTTTGTAAAGGCATAAGCGGACATAAATGCGGTCAAAGGAATACCAATAACGTTGCAAACCACCACTATTAAGGTGTTTTTTAAACCGATTAAGAATCCGTTTCTAATCTCTTCATTAGAGAAAGCTTCAATATAAGAACTTAAAGTCCAATTCTTGGGGAATAAACCTAATCCATCAAAATAACCGACTGATTCCTCATAGGAGAAGAAGCTTCTTAAAATCAAAACCATAAAGGGGAATAAGAAGATAATGACTGGTAGAGAATATAAGAAAATCTTTAATGCCTTATGGAAGACTTCTCTTCCTCCAGACATATGCTTAATCTGACCAGCTTTGGGTTGATAATTAGGATTAGAAATATAATTATCCATATTAATTATCCCCCTCATAGTAGACGAACTTGTTATATCTAAAGAGGATGATGGATAATCCGGCGATGATAATAAACAAGATATAAGATAACGCTGAAGCATAACCGAAGTTATAGCCACCCGCGGATTGTGTGAAGTTATAGATTGTTAAACCTAAGAATGTTAAATTGCCATTCTTACCACCGGTCGCGGAGAATTGAAGAACACCTTGGCCAACTTGGAAGGCCGCAATAAAAGCGGAGATTACTTGGAAGAAGATGTATTTAGACATCATCGGAATAGTAATCTTAAAGAAGATTCTCGGTTTAGAGATGCCATCTAATTCCGCAGCTTCATAATAAGACTTCGGAATCGATTTAAAACCAGCAATCCAGAAGGGAGAAGAACCACCGATACCGAATAATCCCATAGAGATAAACGATACTAGGGCCACTACTTCCGTCTCATTATCAAAGAAGGCAATCGCGGATTGATTAGAGAAGTCTCGTATATGTAGTGTGTATAACAAAGAGTTGATAAAACCATATGCATCACCAGAATAGATATATTTATAAATAATCGCACTGACGATACCGGGAATTAAGCATGGTAGATAATAGAGAATTCTAAATACCTTTGCTCCTTTAAATTCTTTGCTTAAGAAGTAAGCTGCGACAAAGGAAAGAGTCAAAATAAGGGGAACACTGATAGCAGCATAGGTAAATGTTAATCTTAATGATTTCCAAAATCCCTCATCTTGGAAAGCATTAATATAGTTTTGGAAACCGAATGTTGACCAATCATAATTCATGTGCCTCTTGATGGTCAAATTGGTAAAGAAACTTTGGAATAAGGCTAATAATAATGGATATATAGTAAAAACGGTCAAACTGATGAGCAAAGGAAAAATCAAGGTATAACCTATGACATTTTCTTTAATTTTGTTCTTCGTTTTTCTCGTCATATTTTATTTAGACCAAATCTTCTCCATGTCTCTCTTGTAATCTTGATAATATTGATCGCGATCACCCGCCTTAAAGAAAGCGGATAAGGTTCTATCTTTGATATATTTATCAATAGTTAATTGTTTGCTGACTTCAAAGCCTTTATAGATATTCATAGGAATATCTCTTTCTGGATGAGCGACAAATGCATCATGATTAGGATGGTTATTTTCGTTCACTAAATATTGTTTAAAGACCGCGTTTTCATCGTTGGCTAATTTCTTTAAACAAGGGATACCAGAACCAGCTTCAGAGAAAGCGTTTTGTCCTTGTTCAGAAATGATGAATTTTAAGAAATCCCAAACTTGTTCTTTCTTCTTATCAGGACAAGAGGTGGTCATACCATAACCGGTACAACCCATACCGATATAGGATGTACTACCGCTTGGTAAATCATCATATGTGGGCAAGGAAACAAAGTCCACCGCATCTTCTCCTAAACCTTTTACATAAGTTGGTAAATTAGGACGAACAATAAACATCATCGCCGCTTGTTTATTAGTGAAACCGATTTGTTGTCCACCGGGTTCAGAGGCAAGCTTATTATCCACTAAGGAGAGGAGTTTGCCCCATGCACTCTTAGCGATTTCCACTTTTTCATTAGAATTACCGAAACAAGTACGGGTTTCTTTATCGATTAATTCCGCACCGAAAGATTTAAGAATGGGGTAATAAACTGCAGGGAAATCCAAGTTCATATCAACAGAGAAGAATGTCGCAGAGTGAGAATATTGATCTCTAATTTCCGCTTGTTTGGCTTTAAGAGCTTCGCAAGTTGCAACAAATTCCGACCAAGTCCAGTTATCGGTGGGATAATCCACTCCAGCGATATCAAAAATCTTCTTATTATAAGCGCAGACGACCTTGTTATAATCACGTGGTATCCAATACATCTCATCGCTACCAGTCTTACATTTAGTCATCTCAATGATGGAATCGAAGAAGTCTGATTCATTAATGCCATCCTTCTGCATAAATGGGGTGACTGATTGTAATAAAGATGTACCCGCACCATCTAAATCCGCGTTTGTGTAATATTCCGCGTTATAGTCATAAACTTGAATAATATCGGTCAATTCATCATATAAGAACGAATTAAAGATATAGTCGTTGTAATTAGTCATCTTCACGACTTTAAATTTCTTATTCTCATTACCGGGAATCTCTTTATATTTTTTAATAAAAGTATTCATCGTCGTGTATTCCGCATTATCGCTGACGATAGAAATGCTGATGACATCAGAAGAAGAACCACCTCGGGAATTACAACCGATAATCGCTCCACTAGAGAGAACAGGCACTAATAAGAAGAGAGATAATTTTGTTTTATTCATAAACCTCCTAACCGAATCTCACTTGGGCATTACCAAATGGTAAAGTGACACAAGCGTATCCATTGATGTACTCGACATCATTATATATTTCTCCATTGACCTTCACAGTCAAATTAGTATTATCTGTGGGATATCTATAGGTAATCTTGTGATGAGGACTCACCTGTCCACCGATATTAAAGACTTCCATGATATTTTTCTTACTGCGATAAGAATAAACGGTATCGCCATATTTCATATTGAAGATTTCAAAATATTTAGATTCTTTATTCTCACCATAGGTGAACTGTAAATTATCATTATGAGATGCATCCATACCGAATAAGGCGTCAGGGATACCTCTAATTAAGATAACGCTTTCAATGAATTCAGCATCTAAACCACAAGCACCAACACCACGTGTGGCGGCTTGTTGGATGGAATAGACATAATACATATCCGGATCATCCATAGTAGCGTCAGAATCAAGCGTATCGTAATAATCGCCATAGAAGTTATAAGAATAACCGCAGTTATCTAAAACTTTCATATACCATTTCTTAATGCCTTCTAATCTCTTGGCAGCGTTATCGACACCGAAGACTTTGCTTCTTGCCACTAAATCATAATAGGACCAAGCGATAACCGCTCCACCATTTTGTACTTGTCTAGACCAAGTTCCATAACCATACATAAAGAAGCGATGATAATGGTTTTCGTCTGTCATGAAACCCATCGCATCATCCGTATCTATAGTGGAAAATCTCGGAGCGAATTCATAGAAATAAATATCATCGCCTTTGGATTTATCAGATTCCACAATACGCCTACCATCGATCCAATTCATAATGGATAATTGTTGCTCTTTTGTGCCAATTCCTGCGCAAATCGCCTCTAAATTCCAATAAACATAACCATAATCGAGGATTTCTCCGTTATATTCATTGATACCTAAAGCAAATCTTCCAGTCTCGGGATTATAGAAGCCACCTTTATTGACGTAGTGCCAATCACCAACCGTATAACTATTAGTGTTTTCTTCTTGAACGACTTCAATATTCTTTTCCATATTGCTCTTCACTAAATCCGCTAAAGAGTTTAATGATTCTGTATTGTAGTTATAAGGAACAGGATCTTCATAAGGCATTCTATTCTTTACTTCTAATCCAGTTACCGGTTCCGCGACTTCTTCTAAAATAGCCATCGCCCTTAAAGCTTGATAGAAATAGGTATTAGCTTCTAAGTTTCTAATCGGAGAAACAGTTAAGTCGAAATAACCATTACCGATACCGTGATAAGCTAGACGATCATTTTCTCTAAAGGAATTAGGAGTAACACCATCATGACCATATAAATATTCGAGAGATAATAAACCTTTTTCACCTTCTAAGGCATGGGTAAGGAATAAAATTCCTTTTCTGGCTTTATTCATTAGTTTATTAAGGGTTTTTGTGTCTCTTGTATAAATGAAGTAATTATATAAAGCTAAGATAAATTGATAGGTGGCATTAGATTGTCTAGTGTCATAACTAGGTCTTAAGAAATTAATGCTTCCTTCCACATCAAATTTAGAACCATCATTACCGACGAATTCCACACCGATATCGGTGATGATTTGATGATTCCAATCAGGATGTAAATACATATCAAAGAATTGTCTAGTGTGGACAAATCCATCCATATTCTTAATCGATGTAGAAGCATAAATGCTTTGCGGAGCGCGCTTCCATTCATCGCTACCACTGGTTTTAAAGATGATATTGTAATCTTTTAATTTATGACCAGAGAAAGCGATTTCGATATCGATCATCGGTGCGTATCTCGTATCAATACCATGAGAATAAGATAATAAGGTATCGATTTGATCGCGATAGAACATAAAGGAATTATTCGCTTCTACTTCACCAGAAGAGAAATTCGCATAACCTTTATTATCCATAGTGAAAGTACCACTACTAGATCTCCATCTCTTGCTTTCTAAATGCTCAGAATCATTGAAATTAAATTCACAAGTATGAACCGAGTCGAGATTACCTATGTCTAAGAAATTCTCCACGGAATTACGCCAGGAAGGGAAAGGCCATCCTTGGGGAATACAATAACCAGTTAAATCTTTACCAGCTTCTGATAAAGCGGGTTCATTAGTAAGTGGAGTGTTATAGATTAATCCTTGGTCATCTTGAGAAGCACCGATCAGATATTGGGCAATTCTATTAAATTTATCTTCACGATAAACTTCTTGACTGGAATTTTGGAAGGTGATGCCCATCGTTTCCCAGTTCTTAGCAAAACCTGTGCCACCACCGACGGGGAATTCACCACAAGAATCGCTATCATAACGCATATTGCGATGGGTGAAATCATTTAAGAAAGTATTCATATCATCATCACTAGAATTGTAATGAAGATTGATTCCATCATAAGAAACTTCATCGGTTTCAAAAGGATCTTTCTTTTGGTTTTGCTGACACTGTGTCAAAGAAAGGGAAGCTAAACACGCTAAAGATAGGGTTAATAATTTCTTTTTCATAATGTTTCTCCTTTCTTCTTTCTAAGAACAATTAACAAAGTTAATAGAGAACAGGCCAATGCAGGCACGATAATAGCAGAGGTGATTAATTCCCCACCACAACCCTTCTTGGCCTCTGGTTGAGGACTTGCGGGTGTATAAGTAAGAATAAAATCAACATTGTGATTTGTGCCGATAATATATCGATAAACTCTTTCGCTATCTTTAGTGGTGACTACTAAGTCATATCCTTCTTGTTTAAAGTAATCTAAAGACACTCTTTGACCAGGTTGTAGATTCATATCTGGGAATGATAATCCTTCGATACCCACGACTGTAAATGTCGCATAACAACGGATAATCGTCCAATTGAGGTTCCATTCTTCATATAATCTGGGTCGGCCAGAATCATCTATTGAATTAGGAATTTCACCGGTCATTCCATATTCACTATTCATAAGAACAATCTTTTCATCAATGACGCGATATCCGGCTTCACCATTTTCATAAGTCGGTATTTCTGTGCCTTCATTAAGCTGAATCATATACATCTTATTTCCGGAATATAGATATTCATCATTCTCTTTATCGTTAAGAATAGAGATGCCGAGCATATTGAGTTCTCCGAACATACGAAGAGTGACTCCATCTTCGTTAGGATTATAAATATCTCTAAGTGAATATGGTTTACTATCTGGTGCTGGATAGATGAGAATATTGTCTAAGAAATTTAATTTTTCAATCCAGTTACTGACGTTCAAATTGACACTATAAATGTTTTCTTCAAATAAGAACATTAACCAACGATGACCACTATCCTTATCCATACGATTATGAATATTCATCATCGAAACATTACCGAATTCCTTTAATTCTGTAACATCTAAACGGAAGTTAAAGGCTTCGTATTTCGCGGATGCTTTACCGTAATCAGTGTTCACAAAGCGATAATTTCTATCGATTTTTGCTTTTGCACTACCGACGAAGAATTCCGTGTTCGCTTTGACTTCCAACGCGTAGATAGTCGTGCCGTTATAAATTTCAAATTCTTCTTCCGTTAATGCAAACATGAAGGAAAAGGATGTCCATTTGTTCTGTACGCCTCTTCTTAAAGAAGTCACATCTTTTAATAATGTTCCTTCATCGTCTTCACTTAAGAAGACTTTGATATTGTCATAGGCATTGATGCCGCTTAAACTAGCAAATTCTATTTCCTCAGTGCCGTAATAGATATCAGAGATGAAATCGATAAAATAAAGTTCTAGATCAACATCGCCTCTCACTTGTGCGCCTCTTAAAGAGATGGGTTCCTTAATAGGAGGAACATATGGCACGAAATTAAATGCTTCATTCTTCGCACTCTCAACCCCATATTCAGAATTGACTAAATCAATACCTCTTGTGACCTTGCAAACTTTATTTCCATAGATGAGTTCACAATCTTCTAAAACCTTAATACGATAGATGGTCGTACCATTATAGATTTCGTATTCTTCCGCAGTTAAATAGAACATAAAACTCTGCGAATTCCACATATTTTGCACGGCATTTCGTAAAGAAGTGATTTCTCCTAAGGTATGTCCTTCGTCTTCTTCGCTTAAATAAATAATGATCTTGTCATAGGCGTTGATATATTGATTAACATTAGGATATTCCACGGGAGGATTATCTAAATATAAAGATGATTTCACATCGATAAAATATAAATTACCACCGGGATCCGCTCTCACTTCTGCGCCGAACAAATCGATAGTTTGATCACTTGGTTCAATAACGGGAACAAATTCAAAGGAACCATATTTATAATCATCATCATGATAGTGATTATTTTTAAAGGTATAACTTTGTCCAACAGTCACTATCTTGTTGTTGAGAATTAATTCTGCACCTTGTTCCACAGTTATTTTATAAACGGAAGAGCCATTATATTGTTCGTATTCTTCACCGGAAAAACGGAAATGGAAACAAGTACTTGTCCATCTATTTTGACAGCCTTGATAAGTAGAAGTAACTTCTCTTAATGTCTTTCCTTCATCTTCGCTAGATAAATATAATTTAACTTTATCAAAAGCATTGAGGACATCTATATCAGCGTATTCGATATATTCTTGCTCAAAATAAGCGGGGGAGCGTAAACAGAAATAGAATAATTCCCCATCGACATCGCCACGTAATTGGGCACCATCTAAATCGATAACTTGATCAGAACGTTCATAGATAACTTTTTCCGACCATTCAAATGCTTCATTAATATGACTTTGATCACCATAATTTTGGTTGATATACATCTTGGTATTATTGACCACTAATCTCTGCAAACTAGTGCTTGGATAAGTACAGCCTTCTAATATTTCTATCGCGTATACAGTCGCACCATTATAAGTTTGATAATTGATATCACTAATAGGGAACATGACACCACGAGACTGCCATTGATTAATTTTCCATTCCCCACTAGTGATGATGCTAGATAAGGGGATAGGTTCACTATTTTTAGAAGTATAAATATTGATATAACTAGGGGCGTTATAGTTAGAGAAATTACTAATTCCAACAGGGGAATCGTAAGCGGAAATGTTTTCATCTAAAACCACGAGATAATTAAAACCACTGCCACCACTTCTCATCTGCACAGTGATAGGAACAGCAGCCACATCACTCGCGGCCTCTACGGAAATAGGGGTCATCTTATGACATAACAAAGATGCCGCCATGAACGTAGTTAATAAAGATAACATTGTGACAAATCTACGTTTTCTCATACTTACACCTCGTGTTTAAAAGGGACTGGTAATCCCGTTTTGATCGATAAATCCGCATCGTACACCATAAGGTGACCAACGATAGAATCATCAATCATGGTTGTGGAAACACTTGGCTCACCATCAGTTAAATAAGCGATAAAGTCTTGGACAATTCCTTTGTCTCCACCGAAGTGACCACAGGTTTCACCTTGGGTTTCATTAAAGTTAACAACTCTTTCTTTATAACCGGCTGATTCTTTATCGAAGGTTCTAATATAGAGTTTGCCTTCGGAAGCCGCGCCTTCAATTTCCCCTTTAGTGCCCATAATATGAATAGTTCTATCCGCTTTCATCGCGCCTAACACTAAAGTGTGGCAGGCAGTTGAACCATCTTTAAATTTGATTAAAACTTGTTGATGATCTAATAAATCACCATCGCATTTATAAATACATCTACCATGAGGATTATAAGTCTTTAAAGATTCAATCTTTTCTTCTAACGATACATCTTGATAATTCTTACCGGTACATTGCCAGGGATACCAAGGAAGAAGATCGTTTTTGATATACAAATATTCCGCATCATAAATGCATTTATCTTTTATTTCTTTAGGGCAATCCACTAAACATCTTTCTCCACATCCTTTAGGAGCGTTATCTCTATTAAAGAAATTTCTGCCACCTAAAGAGAAAGAAGATATCGGTCTAGTGGAATTATTAAACCAGGCGATTAAATCTAAATCATGACAGCACTTCGCTAACAAGAGGGAGGAACCGCATTTCGCTTCACTATTCCATTTGCCTCTTAGATAAGAGACCGAGCTATGATAAGCACCCACTCTTTCTGTGGTGTTGATATTTATAATATCTCCCACTTCGCCACTTAGAAGAGTTTTCTTAATTTCGCGATAGAAAGAAGAGAATCTTAAGACATGGCAAATCATTAATTTGCAATGATGTTCTTTCGCGGTATTCGCAAGTTTTAATAATTCTTCTTCGTTATTAGTAATCGGTTTCTCTAATAACATATCGTAACCCTGTTCTAAGAAAGGAATCGAGGTCTTGATATGCAAGGAATCCATTGTTCCATTAATGACTGCATCAGCGATTTTACCTTGTGATAAGACTTCATCGATATCTTTATAACATCTATCTAAAGGAACATTAAAATGCTTATGGACATACTCTCTTCTCACTTCATCAGGATCAACGGCAGCGACAATTTCCATCTCTTGGAATTCATGCACTCCAAAATGAGCATAGACACATGCTCGATCACCGCATCCGACTAAAATAACCTTGAGTTTCATAATCAGTAAAAACTTATAGTTTTATAAACTTATTATATATTTGTGCTTTTTAATATTATAAATATATTAATTAAGTCACCATATTTTATGACAATTATATTAAAAAATGAGAATGCACTATTTTGTGTATTCTACTCAGTAGAATATTTCAAATCATTCTCATTTATCGTTTTATAAAGATAAAAAACAATAGAATATCAGCACTTTTCTAATAAGTTATTTCTGATTGCTTTAATATCATCGTTTGTTAATCCGATAGTTAGACAATATTTCTCTACGTATTTATAAGCATCTTTATCATCATCACTATTCCCTTTGAAGAAAGATATCAAAGTATCGATTCGCTCATAGATAAGATCGATAGATTCTGTATTACAAGCTTTTGAATAGAAAGAACATAAATGATCCATATAGATTTGTTTCATATCAATTTTTAATATGAGATATAAAACTGTCGCTAAAGTGCCAGTTCTATCTCTACCAATTGCGCAGTGGAAGGCTAATGGGAAATTATCTTTATTAGTGAACATTTTGAGATTATCTCTCATCGGTTCAAAATAATCGATGCTATTAACACCACTATCATAGGAAACATAAAGAGGAGAGCCATAAATACCCTGTCCATTATTCACATATTGAACACTATTTCCTAACGGACTATTCGTAGGTCCTTGTTCTCTTAAATCTAAATCGGTTTTGATTCCATATTTATTTATCGCTTGCTGAACACCTAATTGAGTCACACTATCAAAGTTAGCGGTTCTATACACAAGTCCCTGTTTGATTTTCATCTTGCCATCTCTAGTCTTCTTATTACCGATATCTCTAGCGTTATAGACTCCATCAATATCAATGGTTCTCATAAAGTCGGTAGTCTTAAAATCAAATCTTTTAGAAACGATGGTTTTATCATCATATTTCGCTTGAATTTGATAAAAATAATGGGTTCCTGCATATAAATCTTGTAATTCTAAGTATTTATTCTCGCCTGCAATAAATGAGGTTGATTGTTCCATTTTCTTATTTGTAGATAGCACCACTTCATAATTAGAACAACCTAATTCATGAGTCCATCTTAAAATCGGATATCGGGGTTTAGTGTTCTCCACACCACTTTGATAGTAATTCTTAATATCTAATAAATCCTTTGCATGATAATAATCTACCCATTCAGAAGGAAGGATTGATATCTCCATACCATCCTTAATTGTGACATCTATTGTCTGGACAGCTGTCTCTTGTTTTCCATCAGGATAAATAATATGTTCTTTAGATAAAGGATCAGGTCCTAAATGACACGATGCCCCGATAATAGCGAAAACACAAACTAGAAGATGATGATATTTGAATCTCATAATTTTATTGTAGCTAATGACTCTTTAAATACAATATAAATAAATAATTAGATTATTAAATGAAAATTAAATAATAAGAAATGATATAATACAGTATTCTATTATATAGAATAAAGACAAAATGACTTTATCACCTTTTAAAATAATATTTAATTTTGCAATTAGAATATATAATAAGTATAGATATGATTATTGAATACGAATCGATTGCAGACGCTAACTTTTATTGCTACTTTGTGAAAAGCGGTACTGTCTTTTCTGAGACCCAGTTATACACGATTAAAGCTACTCCGCACTTCCATAGAAATATCGAATTTCTTTTCATCACTAGAGGTGTTCAAACCGTCACTGTCGATGGAGAAACTCACGAATTAAAAGAAGGAGAAATTCTCTTTGTCGATTCCTATCAACCCCATAGTTATGATGATTGCGATGCGGAAGCTTATATCTTGGTCCTTTCCTCTACTTATTTCGAGCCATTCCACTGGTTCTTTGATAAAAAAGTATTTCCGCAATTAATGTTATCCAAGGAGAAAAACAAAGATCTTTTTGCTTTCATTGCAAAATGGTATGAAGAACATCTTGATAATAATGATCGATATGGAATATTCATGAAATGCAATGAATTATTCCGTTTAATTACACAGAAATATGAAATTAAAGAACCGGTTATCAGTAAACAAAACGAATTGGTGATTGCCGCGCTTAAGCATATCAAAGATCACTATACCGATGAAAATCTAAGTCTGAAATCATGCTCTGACGCTATCGGTTATTCAAAGGAATATGTTTCCAAACAATTCAACAGTGTCATGGGTACATCTTTTAAAGGTTATGTCAATTCTTTAAGAATCCAAAAGTTCCAAGAATTAGAGCAAGCAAAAAAAGGAACCAAACAAGAACTAGCAGTCATGTGTGGTTTCAAATCTTTAGCGACATTCTATCGGGCTCTTAAAAATATCGATGAATAATTATCTAATAT
>JAEEHE010000061.1 GCA_016280685.1 Caryophanales bacterium | reverse complement strand
CCATTACCTTCATAGAATTCGGAAGAAGCAACGTCCATACATAAGAAGATTTGTTCGCCTAATTTATAGCCAGCTTTAGCAACGGCTTCAGCGATTAATTCTAATGGTTCTTCGTTACCTTTCTTACAAGAAGGAGCGAAACCACCTTCATCACCAACACCGGTTTCATAGCCATGTTCTTTAACGACTTTCTTTAAAGCGTGGAAACATTCGGTACCAGCACGTAAGGCTTCTCTGAAGGAATCAAATCCGGCAGGAATGATGAAGAATTCTTGGAAATCAACGGTGCTTTCCGCGTGTGCGCCACCATTGATAACATTCATACATGGGGTTGGAATAACTTTACCATTTGTACCACCGATGTAGCGGTATAAAGGCATATGTAAGGATTCCGCTGCTGCTCTAGCGACTGCTAAAGAAACACCTAAGATAGCGTTAGCACCTAAATTCTTTTTGAAAGGTGTGCCATCTGCTTTTAACATTGCTTGATCAACTAATACTTGATCGGTAGCCTCTAAGCCAATCACGACTGGGGCTAATTTGGTATTGACGTTTTCAACTGCTTTTAAAACGCCTTTACCTAAATATCTGGATTTGTCTCCATCTCTTAATTCGAGAGCTTCACTTTCACCAGTAGAAGCACCGGATGGGACAATCGCGCGAGCTCTAGTGCCATCTTCAAGCCAAACTTCGACTTCAACTGTAGGATTGCCTCTAGAATCTAATACTTCACGACCGTGAACTTTACAAATTTTAGCCATTTAAAAAACTCCTTTTTTGACCATAGATATTATAACTAATTAACTTAAAAAGTTAACTAAAAAACGATAAGAAAAAACTTTTTTATTATATTCTTTACTAAATAGAGAAAAATTTTATAATAAGGACATGATTGTTTTAGCGGGCGCAAGTGCAAGTGGCAAAACCGAAGTCGCTAAAGAATTAGCGAGGAAATATGGTGTCACTAAAGTGATTACCACTACCACACGTGAAATGCGTGTTAACGAAGTTAATGGTCGCGACTACTTTTTCGTGAGCAAAGAAACATTTGAACAGATGATTAAAGATGGAAAATTTGTCGAATATACTTTGTATAACAAAAAACTCTATGGTTCTACTAAAGATCAAATCGCGCAAAATAAATGTGTTGTCATCGACCCAGCTGGATTAAAAGCCTACATCGCTTTAAATGATCCACATATCGTCACTTTCTTC
This sequence comes from Caryophanales bacterium, assembly GCA_016280685.1. Next base: position 11,255 of record JAEEHE010000061.1, on the reverse strand, counting down.
TTAGATTCAGACGAAGATACAAGATATCAAAGAATGCTTCAAAGAGGAGACAACGAAGATGATGCAAAGGCGAGAATCGCTAATGATCGCATCGCCTTTAGAAAAGAAAACATCGCTGATGTCGACCTTCATATAGATAGTCAACATTTCGATGTCGAGCAAGTGACCGATATGGTCTATCAGAAATATCTAGAAATAATTAAAGAAAGAAATTTATAAGATGCTAATGCATCTTTTTTTATTCTTCATCATCGATAGGATCTAGATTAGTAACCAACAATTTTTCAATTGTGTATTTATCCGCTTCTAAGATGCGGAAATGATAATGATCGAAATCAAATTCATCATCTTTCTTACCAAATCTATCTAAGATGTCTTGGCAGAAACCACCGACAGTTGTGTAGTCGGTTTCATAGTCTTCCGATTCAAATCCGATAAGTTCAAAGAAATCATCGATATTCATACTACCGCTGACAACATAAGAACCATCTTTATTAATAATGTATTCTTCATTGACTTCGTCGGTCTCATCAAAAATCTCACCGACGATTTCTTCTAAGATGTCTTCCATGGTGACGATACCTTCTGTACCACCATATTCGTCGATAACAACAGCGATATGAATCTTCGTCTGTTTAAATTCTTGTAATAAATCGAGTATTTGGTGGTTTCTCGGGATTATAAGCGGTTTATACATCAAAGACTTAACATTAATCTTTTCATGATTAAATAACGCTCTAGCGACCGATTTGATAGGTAAAATACCGATAATATTATCAATCGTGTCTTCATAAACCGGGATACGACTATGATTGAAGATTTCTCCTTCTTGGATAATCTCATCGATATCATCTTCGATATCAATAGAGAAGACATCCACTCTTGGAGTCATAATTTCAAATGCTTGAATATCATTTAAATCGATTGCATTACGAACAATTTCCGCACTATTTTCTTCAATATCACCAGATTCTTCAATCTCATCCACCATTTCATTCAAAACATCCTCATCGACGATATCTTCTTCTTTAGATTTCTTTTTAAAGAGGCGACCAATTAATTCAAAGAATTTAGAGATGGGCCAAACGAAAATAAAGAATAAGAATTCAAAGAATCTCACTATAGGAGCAAACAAGATAGAGAAGGGATAACAAAATCTCTTCGCTAAAGCTTTCGGCAAGAATTCACAGAATATAATAATTGTGACTGTCATAATAATAGTCGCGATAGTCGTCGCATAATTAGTGCCATTTTGTCTATCAATATAAACTGCGATTGCGGCCACTAAAGAGGAAGATAAAACGTTCACCACATTATTAGAGAATAAAATTGTAGCAATAGAGAATTCATATTTTTCCGCTAAACGAAGAGCGATTTTCGCTCTCTTATAACCTTTTTCTTTATTTTCGATATGTTTTTTGAGTTTATCCTGGTCGACTAAACCATAGACTAAATCAGCAGCGGAAAAGAAAGCACTAAAGACTGCACAAACACCGATAATAATCCAATACCACCAATATTGCATATTAGGCTTTTCTCACTTTCTGATTAGTGGGTTCACTAATATCTTCCACTAGTTCTTCTAAAACATCTTCCATGGTGACCATGCCGATGACTTTTTGATCTTTATTTCTGACGATTGCTAAATGAGAATGATGACGTTTAAAACCATTAAATAAATCATCAATCATGATTTTGCCAGAGACGAAATATGGTTTTTGCAGCATTCTTCTAATCGCTTTTTGCGGATTATCTAAATATTGCTTAATATAAGTTTTCACGAGCAAAACACCGATAATATTGTCAAATTCTCTCTCATATATCGGAATTCTCGAATAATTGGTATTTAATAAAATCTCTTGTAATTTCTCATGAGTTAGACCACGGATATCTAAGGCGAACATTTTATTTCTCGGTGTTAAAACTTCTTTGACATTTGTGTCTTCAAACTCTAAAGCGGATTGGATGATATCCCCTTGTTCTTCTTCTAATAATCCTTCATCAGTAGTCTTCTCGACAATGTTTTCAAAATCTTCTTCAGTGAATTCTTCTTCGTGGCTCGTCTTAAAAATCTTATCGAATAGTTTAGCGAGTAGTTCAAAGAGAATAGATAAAGGTGTTAATAAAATTAAAAGAATATATAAAGGCCATGCAAAAATAGTCGAAATAGTATCGGGAATCTTTTTAGCGATAGTCTTTGGTAAAATATCACCTAAGATATAAATAACAAATGTTACAGCAATAGAAGAAATAATTGGTACATAGCTATCTAATTCTGGTTTAGATGCTAGCATATCATAAAAGATAATGGTTCCGATAGTAGACATAATAACGGAAGCCACATTATGAGTGATTAATACTGTGCTTATAGAACGATCATAATGATCGCATATTCTCAATAATATTTTGGCAGTTTTACTACCATCATCCGCTTTAACTTGGAGTTTAAAACGATTGACTAGTCCAATGGCGGTCTCACAGGTTGAAGAAAAGAAAGATACGATTATACATATCCCGATTAACAACCACGATATAGGATCATCCATCGACTAACCACTTCCTCTCTAAGCATTAGGCTCGTGATAAAGATATTATCAAAAATAATATAAACTGTAAATATTGACAAAAGGACAAAAAGAAAAAGGTATGAATAACATACCTTCTTCATTATTGATATTAGAGAATATTAATCTTCGTCAGCTTCAGCAGCAGCTTTAGCGGCTTTCTTTTCTTCTCTTAAGTTAGCTTGGATTTCTTTAACCCAGTTGACTTTACCGATTTCGCCTTGGACTAAATTGTCTTTTTCCATGACATCAGCGATGAGTTGTTTACATCTCTTGATGGATAAACCGGATTTGACTTTGAAGACCAATGGGATTTCTTCATAGATGCCTTTTTCACCAGCATCTTGCACTGGGATAGTAGTATCTCTGTAATCTTTAGGATCAAGAGCGAAGTATAATTTTAAGCTCTTACCAGCAATTGTGAGCTTAATGTATGTTTTGCGGTGTAAACGGAATGTGTCGCCAGAATTGGAAATACGAGATTTGACACCATAACTAAGAATTTCATTCTTAATTTCGTTATAGTTATCTTTCATTTCCTTATCAGCTTTGACCATACGTTCTTCGAAAGGAATACGGATAATTGGTTTCTTTTCGGGAGCGGGTTCTTCAACTGGGGCTTCAACGACAGGGACCACTACTTCTTGGACTGGCTCTGGTTCAGGTTGAACTGGCTCTGGTTCTGGTTCGGGTTGTGGCTCTGGTTCTGGTTCGGGTTGTGGCTCTGGTTCTGGTTCAGGTTGTGGCTCTGGCTCGGGCTCTGGTTGTGGCTCGGGTTCAGGTTGTGGTTCTGGTTGTGGTTCGGGTTCGACTGGAGCAGGTTCTTCTTCTTTAACTGGCTCTGGTTCGCAATATGGTTCAGGAACAGCAACTTCTTCCACGTATGGAACTGGTTCTTCTTTTTTGGGTTCTTCTTTTTGTTCAGGTTGTGGTTGAACTGGAGCAGGACCATTGAAATATTGGACCACTAATGGACCGGCAAATGTCGCACCGGTGACATTGTTTCCAGCAGGTTGAGCAGCTCTTAATTCATCTCTGATCATGCCTCTGATATTTTCAGCGGTAAGTTCAACTTCTTCTTCCTCTGGTTCTGGTTCTTCAGCAAAACGAGCAGCTTCTTCTTCTTTATTGGCTTTCTTCATGAAGTTGCATGGCATTGATAAGATCATGGCTAATAAGGCTAAGACACCAGCTAAGGTACCAAATACTAACGCTAAAATGCCCATTAATGTTCCGATAATGTTAGATGAACCTAATTTAACTAAGGCTAAATAACCGGAAGCTGTGGATGTATCACCAACTGTGTAAGTAGGTAAGTTAGCAGCGACTTCTGCAGATGCTGCGCCACAGAGTAAGAAAGCGATGAATGGGAACACCATAACACCACGACGTTTAACAATACTGAAGATGATTGTTAAGACAAGGAATAAAACATCTAATCCTAAAATAGAAACAACAACAAGTGCTTCTGGGAAATAGACTGTTGATGGACCGAAACCACCTTTAAATGGTAAGGCAATTAAGTCGACCAACTGATTAAGGTGTAATTTCAAGAAATCAAAATCTTTGGTTGTTAAGAATAATGTCGCAAAAACACCACCCCAAACAACAAAGGCTAATAACGCGAAAACACCTAAAGCGATAACGCTCTTTCTCAAGGACTTCATTTTGTCCATAAGGAAACCTCCTAAAAATACTTAATTATATTCTATCGCAGGCACGCGAAATCTCCAATATTTTTTGTAAATTTTCACAAAAAAGCGATTTTTTGCGCAAATATTTCTAAAAAACCTGCAAAAATAAGGAAAAATGATACAAAAAAGAGGGCCGAAACCCTCTATAAATTGTTTGTTAATTATGGTCTATCGAAACTTGCGTTACCGTATTGGAATGTATGAGCGGTTTGATTGCTATCATCTCTATCATATTGATATTGATAAGGTAGATCTTCACCAAGAGAAATTGTATAAACATCAGTGTGTTCCACGATATTTTCTTCATAATCCTTTTCAGTAAACACCACTGTCGCTTCCATACGATAGTTACCTAAGATAGAGACAGAGAATTTAAAGGATATTCTTCTTTCGCTTTCGCCACCCTCTTTTTCAGCGATTAATTCTTTTGCCATTTGAATAGGTGTATAGACAATAGAATGGACTGTTTGTTTGCCGCTAGCCATTTCCGCTTCAAACTGTTCTTCGGTTAATTCTGAATAAGTCTCTCCTCCAAATAATGTTTTAACATATTTGTGGAAGCCGTCACTATCTTTCCAAATGCTTCTTCTACCGCCTAATCCTTCTTGACTATCGTAGAATTCGCCTTCTTTATAATTGACAGGATGTAGACTTAAAACAGTTCCGGATTTATAAGAGATATTTTTAAGTTTTGGGTTTTCTTCTTCACCAAAAGAAGCATCGTTAGCGTTTAATCTCTCTTTAAATTCTTCTAATGTACAGGTCGTTTTTTGTTCGGAAGAGCCACCGGATTCTTGTCCAGATTTGTCTTTACCTTTGTTTTTACATCCGCCTAAGGATAAGATTGCCATTAAGCTTAATGATACGAGTAATAATTTATTCATGGTTATTCCTCCTAACTAAATATCATATAACATTATTCAAAAAAATAAAAAAGAGCGACTTTTTCAAGTTGCCCTTTATATTCTATATAACCGTTAACTATTCAGATTGTTCACTAGATGCGGTTGGGTCAGAGAAAGCGGAATTGCTATAGGAATATTTCCAGTGGTCTTTGGATTTATCACCATCGCGTTCTTTCTTTTCGGTTTCTAACTTAGTTGGTAAGTTATCTTTGAAAGTAATCGTGTATTTAACGCTCATAACGTCATCATTTCCATTTTGATGATCGGCATTATAAGTATATGTTGCGGTAGAAATAATCTTATAGGTATTACCGTTCTTTGTATATTTATTCGCATAAGTTAAAGAATAATCAAAGAATCCTTCTGGATTTAAATAATTTAAGTAATTTTCATCCATTAAAGCCTTCGCGATTTCATATGGTTTTCTAAAGACACCGAGAATTGTGGCTTTGCGGCCTTCCATCTTGGTGTTGAATTCTTCTTCAGTTAATTCTGATTTTACATCATTACCAATAGACTTATCTTCGAAATTGTGATAACCAGCATCATCTTTCCAAGTATAAGAACCATAGCTCACTGGGATAATTAAAATGAGAGCGAAATATTTATAGGAATAATATTCGCCTTCTTTATAGTTATATGTTTCAATGCCTAAACGAGATTGAGCTCTACAGTTTTTGAGTTTTTCATTTTCCACATTGAGATTTTGGTTGATTTCTTCTAATTTAGCAGCGAAGTCTTCTTTGCTGATAGATTGATCGAAACAGCCTGTTAATAACAATGTTGTTAATGGTAATAATTTAATTAATTTAGAAGTTTTCATCATAAAACCCTCCATGTATTGTTTAATATATCACAAAAACTAGAATAGTAATATCTCCTTTTTATAGGACTCTTGTTTTACTTCTCTCACTTTATCTTCTGGATTTAAATGTCCAATTAATAAAGGAGAGTTATCATCATGATTCTTATAATTCTTTAAAATGAGTTCCTTGTTCCCGTTTGCATAGCAATACTTGCAGAGATGGGGGCAGGAATTATAAGCACCGATATCATTAGATAAATAACACGCACAATAGCCTCTTCTAGCTTGCATCTTCTGTTTGATATCTAATGCGTTCTTAATACTATGTTCATAATCTTCGATGCGCATACAGCCATCGATATCCACACCATAATCTTTTAACCATTTCTCTTTGGAACATAATCTTAATTCCATATGATGTCTTTTCGCTATTTCCATAAAGGCTTTTGCTATTTCTATTTTCGTCTTATCATCTGTATCTTTTATCTCGGGATGATTCTTCGCTAATTTGTCATAGATATCAACAAAGCCAAAGGTCACTAAAGAGGTATAACCTTCTAATTTAGAAGCAATATATTCAAAGGTCTTGATATGTCTTTCTTTCGTGTATTTATCATTAACAATTATCGGTGTGTATCTCCAACCAATCGCATGACTTCCAATCTTCTTAGATAAATAGATAAAGTCTTCAATCACTTGATCAATTAGAGGAACATTAGGTTCTAAATCTCTATCAAAACCAGTGATGGAGATATACCAAAACTGTCCATAATCCTTTAATTCATCTAAATAAGGAAACATCGGTCTAGGATTTTTCGTGCAAAAACCGATAATATCCACGACTTTTGGATCCAATTTAAATTTGGTTACTAAATTAGGATAATAAGGATTACGAACTAAAACATATCCTTCTCTAATACGATTAATGAACCATTTAGAATAGAAGGCGGGGATATCAGTTCTTTGTCCAGTATTAATAATCATGTTTAGATTATATCACTTTAGTGATGCTATGTCTTAAACGACACTTATAAATCGCCTATATTAAAAGGCCGAGAAGACTCGACCTTAATATTAATAATAATATTTATTATTTTTCTTTTCTCTTTTTGATGAGCATTAAGGCACCTAATCCTAAGAGAGTAGGAATTGCGATAGAAGCCGCTAAGAGGGAACCACCACAACCTTTTTTCTTGGGGGTTTCTGGGGTTTCTGATGTTTCTGGTGTTTCTGGTTCTTCAGATGAACCTGGATCAACTGGAGTTTCTTCTTCAGTAACTGTTACTTGATAGGTTGCAGAATTGGTGACTTCTTCCACTGTATAACTAACTGTAACTGTATAAATGCCAGCTTCATTCATATTAACGGCAGAAGAATCAACTTCAAAGCCTGTGACTTCTTCATCGTCTTTGCCATCATAATGAGCGGTGACCACTAAACCTTCAGAAGTAAATGTATCACCAACTTTGAATTCAGTTTTATAATCACCAGATAAGCTAATGGATTCAAATAGAACTGGTGTTTCTGCAGGAACCACATTGATTTGATATGATGCTGTTTTAGTGACATCACCATCAGTATAACTGACATTAACATCTTTGACACCCGTTGTACTCATATCTGGTTCACTGATTGTGCATGCGCCAGTAACATCATTAGATGTACCGTTGCTATAATTTGCAGTGACCACTAAACCTTCAGATGAGAATGTATCTCCTAATCTAAATGTAGTTTGTTGTGTACCGGATAAACTGATTGATTCTAAAACCACTGGAACCGGCTCATCTTTAAGCATATAAAGATTTGTGGGAGCGGCATCAGAATAAGATTTAGCTATGACATCTTCACTATCATAAATGTATGTTTTATAAGAGAATTCACCAACGTAATTCTTATCAGCATTTCTATTAGCGAAACCATCAATTTGAATTAATAATTCCACTTCATCAGTCACACCATTTCCTTTGTTGAAGAAGGTGATATATTTAGGTGAAACTCCATCGTATTTAACTGGTTCAGCGTCGCCAATCTTATAATAGATAGAGTAATCTAATGTCTCGGTTTCATCATCTTGTGCATGGAATGAGGAAAAAGTAATTTTCAATAAAAATTCATAGAATTGTGTGTAATATAAAGATTTTTCTATTAAACCAGAGAAGCTAACTTTACCAATACTTTGTAAATCACCATTTGCATCAAGTTGTTTAATTGTCGGTTGATTGAATGTTAATCCATCCACATCATCATCGTATCCTCTCCAACCACCATATAAGATGTAGTCAAAGTCGATAAGATTGGTATCGGTTTTTAAGGCATTCGCGGCTCTAACGAAAGAATTAGCATTTGCGTAATAGCTAAGTTTATCTTTAGCGAAACCTAAGAAATAATAGTCATAATCATTTTCTGGTGGAGTAACACTATTGACGACATCGGCAAAAGTTCTACTTTCAGACATCGGCGAAAATTCATACATATTCTCACCATGTCCATCTAAATCAAAAGTAATGACATAATGTGTTCTATTAACATGAATTCCAATATATTCATTGTCTCTAGTCACAAATTCTTGGTTTTTCATAAATTTAAAAGACAAAAAAATGTAATGATTATCTAATAACCCATTAGCTAATGACGGCTTAATCACTAAAGTATTTTCACCAATTAACTGTAATGCTGGATGGCTATCTTCAGTAATGGTTGTATTATCTAATTTCCATTTAAAATCATAAGCATTGGAACGCCAGATGGTAAAAGCGTATTCTCCGCCTTGATCAATAGTTATCTCGCTGAAATTATTGGGAATGTTTGAGTAGATGAGGTAGGAATTCTTGGAAGTGAATGTAAAAGAAGCTGCGCCCCATAATTGATCATCGCCACACCATTCATCTGGTTCGGGAGAGAATGTCGTTGAAGGTCCTAAAGTATCGGCAAATTTTTCCCCCTCGCCATATAGAGTAACAAGTATACGATTCGCAAAGACAGTATAATCTCTTAAATTTCTAAATTGTCCATTATATATGGTTACTCCCGAGGATTTTTCGGAATAAATAACATGGTCAGCAGCATTGAAATAACCATCATAGATATTAACTTTGCCAGTACCACTAATATTAAAAATATCACCGCGATGCGCGAATTGACTGCCACCACCATAAACGGAATCCCTATATTCCATTAGATAAGTATATCTACCATTAATGATATTCAAAGTAGCTCCTGCTGTTACAGAAAATAAAGATGAATCACTGCTGTAATTATCAAGCCACATTTGTATCTCACCTGATCCTCGATGAGAATCGTAAATATACATTTCAACAAGACCAAAAATATGGAACGTAGAAGTATCGGTTGATTTACCCTCTCTCATGATTGTTTTACCATTGAGATCGAGCCAAATTACTTTTTTGCCGTCAGAACCATAGCAAGAAATATCAACATAGTTTATGTTCATTTTTTCGTGATAAACCCAAGATTCCGCTAAAGAATAATATGTAGGCGTTCCATCTCTTGGAGTGTTATTCATCAATTGCAAATCTTCATAAGAAGAAATTTTATAAGGCCTAGAAACAGTACCATCAGGAACCACTTCTTCTTCAGCTTTAGATTCCACTGATTGTTCTTTAATTGTGGATTTAAAACTCAAAATTGCCGCAGCACCTGCACCGATGGCTAGGCTTGAGGCAAGGATTATCTTCGTTAATTTGTTCATAAATTTACCTCCAAAATAACTAGAAAAACAATTTTCTATCATTTTAATTTTAAAGTTTTTTTGCTGTACATGCAAACACTCGCAAATGCGAGTGCGTACATTTGTTTTACTTATATTTGATGTAATCTAGTTTTTATCACTATTTTAACAAGTACATTAGTTCTTCTTCATCGAGTGTTTTTCCGATAAATTTCTCCGTTTCTTCTTTGGAGATTTCTTTGATGTCTTCCATACAATCGGGGTTACCATAACGATACATAGAACCTGGAGGTTCGGAAATTATACAAAGCAACACTAAACGCTACAAAAAAGTCACCTTTTTAACAGTGACTTATTTATTAGAAATCGACTTTCTCTAAACGCTTGGAAGATACTTTATAAACCACCAAGTGAAGAGCGAAGGAGATAAGCAATGCTCCCGCTAACACGCCGAATTGGATACCAATATGGAGATTATTGAGAAACTCTAATCCAGGAATAAATGGTAAACCAATGGTGAATACACCGATATATGCAACAAACCCTAAGATGGTAAATAATGTCGACATGACAATCGATTTTCCTTTTTTGTAATATATAGGAAAGAAAATCAAATCCGCAATAGCGTAGCCGATGATGGCGATCGCAAGTAGAAGCACAAAGCTATCAAATCCTAAACCTGGAACAACGAATTCCTTTGGATTATCCGCTGATTGCGCAATCATGGTATTGATGAATCTGGCAAGTGGGTATAAGGCTGATAAGAAGGCGATAAAAGCGACTTGCATAAATATCACCGTGAATATTCTAGCCATGACGATATCTTTTTTGCGCACTGGCAACAAAGTTGAATATAAAAGATCATTGCTTTGCTGGCCTTTATTTGCTCCTAAAAAGAGGATTGGATAACAGGTTAGGACATAGATGAATCCGATTCCTAAAGGATAAGAAGGAATAAGAATCATTAAAGGGAATAAAACGATAAAAATATAGCAAATAGGATGCATGGATAAGCGCATCTCTTTATAAATCAAAGCTTTCATCTTCTTTCTTGCTCCTTTCAATATAAATCATAATTTGCTCTAAATCTGGTTCCACTGGAGTGATGTTGTTCTTTAAGAAAACATCTTTTTTATCTACGGCAATTAACCCTTCAATACGATCATCAAATTCTTTATAAGCGATATATTCATTTACGAGATTTTTATTCATTGATTTATCTTTGATAAATAAATAAGAATTAATAAAGTCATTTTTATTACCTGAAAAGATAATATCTCCATCGTGAATATATGTGATATCACTCGCGCATTTATCTAAATCACTAGTGATATGAGTGGAGAAAAGAATAGCGCGATCTTTATTTTTCACTATCTTACGAAAGATATCTAATATCTCGTCACGAGAAACAGGATCAAGACCAGAAGTCGGCTCATCTAAAATTAGTAGTTCTGCTTCATGAGATAACGCGATAGCGACAGAATATTTGACTTTCATGCCACTGCTTAATTCTTCTAATTTCTTATCTTGATTTAAATTAAATAAACGACACGCTTCATCAAATTTCTTTTGATCAAACTTCTTATAAAATCTTTTAGT
>JAEEHE010000060.1 GCA_016280685.1 Caryophanales bacterium | reverse complement strand
TTTTCTTCTTGGGTTAATATCATATACATCCAGCCATTATCCCAAGCAGGCGTAAATTCGCGACTCGTCCAATTCGGTGCGGTTAATTTTTCTAATCTCGCATCATAGGTTTCCCCACCATAAATGCTATTTTCGATCGTTGGAGATCCACTCGCCCACCAACCGCAGCAACAAGTAGAATGATCTTCTAATTCAGTGCCATCTTCATATTCAATATAGAATTGAGCAAGCATCTTACGATGACCAAACCAACCATAGCCGACTTCCACACCGATGATGTTGATTTCTTTATCCGATAAAGCATCAGTAAAGTCATAAGCTTTATAGAATAATTTTTGGCTATAATCAGTGAGGCCTGGCGCTAATAAGGCTTTGCCAATCTTCTTTGTATTTACATAGAATTCGTGATAACCGAGACCGATAATATACGCTCTCGCTTTTTTGACTTTTTTATTTAAATCTATATTTAATTCTTTTCTAAAGAAAAGAGTGCCACCATTAAAGTTATTAGGAATAGACACCCATTTGCCCTTCCATTCCTCATCCTTCAATGTAGTTTCGAAACGGGATGTAGCTTCTGCTACTTCACCTTTTTCATTCTTGACGATTAATTTGACAAACACGTCATGGCGGGAAGGAATTTCCCTCCCACCATAGACGATATTAGTTTGTGCATTAGAAGTAATTTCTTTAGAGTCCCAATAATCACCATTGTTATCACTGGTTGAACTGACAACAATGCGGTAAGAGTGTTGCTTTAAAGAGGTTTCTTGTTCAAAGGTCCAGGAAAAGATAAAAGGCGCCTCTAAACAGAATGGGTTCTCAAAACCATTGATATATAATGATGCTATTTTGAACATAAGAATTACTCCTTTTTGAAGTTATTTATTATTTTTCTCTTCTCTTTTTAGTTAAGAGTAAGGCGACGCCAGCAAATGTGGCGAGAGAAATAATTGCGCTTGTAGCGATAACACTTCCGCCACAACCTTTTGTCTTCGCGCTTTCTTCATAAACGTTAATGACAAATGTACCAGAGACGGTCTTACCATTGACGGTAATGGTAATAACAGCGGTTTGATCACCAACTTCATCAGTATTTAAACCGCTGATGGTCGCGCCTGCTAAGCTGACTTTTTCACCTTTTTTGCCACTAGCCATAACTAAGTAGGCATCGAGGCTAGATAAATCAACGCTTTCTAAAGGTGTGCCTTTTTTCACTTTAAGTTCACCACTAATTTCTAATCCGGTAACTTCGTCTGTAACGGTCACAGCGATTGTGCCTGTCTTAACGTTTTCACCTTCATCACTTAAAGTGACTGTGATTGTACATGTACCTTCACCAACACCTTTAATGACACCATTTGGAGAAACGGTAGCGACTTGGTCGTTGCTTGTTGCATAAGTGAATTTACCAGTTGTGGCATTGGCAGGAACTCTTGTCGCACCCGCAGAAACGCTTTCACCGATAACGAGGGAAATATCTGTAGAACCTAATTCCATATCAGTATATGGAACATATAAGCCCCAAACATTGCCATCGTATCTATAGGTAATTTGTTCAACAACATAACCTTCAATAATCGCTTCACCTGTACCAGCAATTGGAGCGCCAGTTCCACCAGCATCAAAGATGTCACCAGTCCATTTATATAATGGAGTTTGTGCATCGATGGTGATTAAGTCGCCCGCTTCATAGTAATCGTTATAGTTGTTAACATCTAATGTCACAGGATTGCCTTGATCATCTTTGAATTGTGGGAATAAAGCGAGGTTTTCTGCTAAGAAGTAGAATCCTAAATTAATGGATGTGCCATCGTGTTTAGTGTAATGAACTTTATTCGCATAATCAGATAACGGGATGTAATCATTACTTGTGAAGTTTGCTCTATTTGTTGAAGTGTTGGGGAATTGAATGAATGTTGCATAAGCAAACCAGTCAACGATACCAACTTCAGATGGTTTTTGATCATAGTAATCGTAAACCACGACAGGGATAGAGGTTTGATATTCCACACCATTAACTGTGACTTTAACACCTAATTCCACTTCGCCTTCGACTGTTGTATCGAGAGTATCCATAACCACATCAGCGGCGGTAAGAGCGATTTCACCACTTAATGAATCATCTTCATAAACTAGTTTCACAGTGTTGAGATTTGGATGGAATTCAGATGGATCAGAATTTAATAAGACGGAATAGTAATTATAGATATTAACAAATTCCACGCCCTTAATTTCTTTTTCTGGCAAAACTGTGACTGCTAAAGTCTTGCTGATTTCACCAATTGTCGCGGTAATAACGGCATCACCTTCCGCAACACCGGTAATTTTACCATCTATGTCAACAGTGGCAATTGCTTCAGCAGAAGAACTATAAGATGCTTTTCCATATGTTCCTTCTGGTGTAACTTCAATCGTGGTCGCTGCTTCCTCACCGACAGAAATTAAGTTTTTACCTGTAAATGTGAAGTCGGTTGGTTCACCTAAATATTTATGGAAGGCGGAACCATCGTAAACGAATTTAATATCACTCTTTAAAACGTGGGTGATGAAGAATTCGCCATCACCTTGAGGGGCAAAATTAGAGGCAGTACCAGAATATTGATAATTTGGTGTGCCGGCAGTAATTGTAATCGTGTCCGCAAAGACAAATCCTGGAACCTCATCTTTGACCCAGAATTCATATCTACCACCACCTAATTGAAGAACTTGTTTTAATTTGTTGTTTTCACCATTGATATAGAAGTGATCATTAATGGTTGCTAATTCATTAGCGCCTAAAGCAACGTAATGAGAGATATCGGGAATATTGCTAAAAACAATGTAGAATTGTCCCCAACCGGAATTATTACCAAAGGAATAACCTTCTGTATATTCAAATAAGGCTTCATCATAATAGACATCCCAATATTGACCGGTAACACCATTATCTAAATTGCATTCGAATGTAATACCTTTAGCAAGTTTAAATGTTGTACCACTTGTTAATGTGAATTGTAAACCAGCTTCAAATTGAAGTTTATAACCTTTATAGTCACAACCACCATTTCTGCCGATACAAAGTTCTGCACCAACTTCTTCCACTAATGGTAATGTCACTTCAGTGCCTTCCGCGTTGAATAAGTGGGCCTTACCACCAAAATCAACTGCTTGCCAATAAGCACCATCAAGATTAGGTGTAAATGAAATAGCAATACCTAAACCATAACCACCAGCGATGTTTTGGTTGGAAACAGCCTTAACATTAACCGATGTAAATTCAGGTTCTGTATCATCATCAACAGTCCAATAAGCACCTTTAGTACCATTCTCTAAATTACAGACAAATTTAGCGGCTTCATTAACGATATAGCCATGTCCTTTGGAATCAGAGAACATTAAACCAGCATCGAATTGAAGTTTGTAACCTTTATAGTCACAACCGCCACCTCTACCGATACAAAGTTGTTGTCCAACTTCTTCAACTTTTGGCATGGCAACTTCAGTGCCTTCAGGGTCAATTAAATGTGCCTTATCTCCAAGGTTCACTTCTGCCCAGTAATCAGCGTCAAGATATGGATCAAATTCAACAGCGATACCTAAACCAGCAAAACCAGCGATGTCTTGGTTGGAAACTTTATCAACCTTAACAGCGGTTTTTGGTCCAGATTCCCAATAATAACCTGTAGAACCATTTTCACCATAACAATAGAATGTCTTCTCAGTGGTGTTTGTCCATGTTGTATTAGAGGTAAGTGTGAATGACAAATCGGCATCAAACTTAAGGGAATAACCAAAATAATCTGTGCCTCCGTTTCTGCCGATACAGAGTTGTTGTCCAACTTCTTCGACTAATGGCAATGTTTGTTCTTCACCAGCAGCGTTGTATAAGTGAATCTTGTTGTTCACATTGACAGGTTGCCAATAAGCGCCATCCATATATGGGTCAAATTCGATTGCGATACCTAAACCCCAACCGCCAGCGATGTTTTGGTTGCTGACTCTAGTGACTGTAAAGGTATTGCCATCGGCTTTCGCCATTTTGATGTTGGCATCCTTGATATTTGGAACTGCCGCAACTGCTAGTCCAAATAAGGCAAGGAATAAATAAAATCCTTTTTTAATCATGTGTTTTACTCCTTTCTAAAAAATGGTTTTATTTAAATTTTTTTAAATTATCTTTTCTATCTTCGATGTATATACCGCTCCTTTCTCGTCTATTAGAGAAGCGTAATAATATGTCGCGCCTTCTCTTATTTTTGTATCTATAACTTTAGTTGTTGTTAAATTATCAATATCTAGAGATGATGATCTCCAACTTGTGTCTTTATTAATTTCTTCATCCATTGTGAAGAAGATTTCTCCTTCAAGAATCTTTCTTCCTTGAGGGAGAGTGATTAAAAGGTGTTCAGCATCAACGAAATTAATTAAGAGTTTTTCTTTTTTGGCTAAGACATTTTCTGCAAATAAGAATTGTTCTACGCTACTTAAAGCGTGGAAATGAGAATGTAACATTCTATTAATGATGGAAATATGACCATTCTTCATAGAAGAAACTATTTCAGAAGCTTGCTCAATATTGGAATGAGTATCAGTGTTGCTACCGATATACAAGAATGGTGTTTCAATATATTTAAGAGGTTCAGCGTTATCAAATATTTCAAAACTGCGATGTGATTTGATATATGTTCCAATCGGACATGGACCATCTACCATATCAGTTATGCAGTAATAAGGGATAGCGAAAGCAAATCGATCATCATAACCGGAGATGATGGAAGTGATATATCCACCCCAAGACACTCCACACACGCCTATCTTATAAGGATTAACACCCGCATAATGATGTAAGAAAGAATTAGCAATTATCGAGGTTCTGCAGGCATAATGGAGCCAAGTAAGAGTAATATCTTCGTTTTCATCACCGAGGTTTTGATTATGTGGTGCAGTATATGTAGATGCATGATATAAATCACCAGGAGCGTCAGTAATCGCACCAGTCTTGTTAGGAATATGACCTTCTAAGTCAATCGCTAAAGCGACATATCCTCTGTCTTTCCAAGCATTAACCCATTCATAGTAAGCGGTTCCGCCTCCACCATGGATCAATAAAACTGCTGGTTTATCTTTTAATTCACCTTCCGGTAAGCCTAAATAAGCAAAAGCATAGCTTTCTTGATTGTTATAATCACTTCTAATGAAGAGGGCTTTGCATCCCTGGTTATCTAATTCTTCATCGAAGAAATATTGTGGTTCTTGCCATAAGGATTTAGCAAAAGGAATCGCATCTATTTCCTTATAAATAGGCTCATCATGCATAACTCTCATTTCTTCTTCGCCTCCACTTTGTGATTCAGAATTAGACGTTTGTCCTCCACCATTAGAGGATGAACATGCTGTTAAACAAATAGATAGAAATAATAATCTCCAAATTTTAATAGCCATAATGTAATCTCCCAATGGGCATTGAATCACCGGAGATGTAATAATCCATCACATCTTCTGGATGAGTGACGTTGTCACAAATCTTAAATTCAATATCGACATTATCATTAACATCAATAAGGGAACGAGGAATCGCTAATTGCATAACTTTGCCGTTAATAGAAATATCCGCCACTCCAACAGGAGAGAATTGATATCCACCATCACATTTTTCCACACTGGCTTTACCATTTTCTAAATGTCTATTAATCACATAATTAAAGCCCATGAAGTTCTTATCGCTTTCATTTGTCTTAATAAAGACATTCATAAATCCGGTATCACCATTAGGTCTTTCAGAAATATCATCTAAACATTCAATATAGAAATAGAGATTGTCTTTAGAATGTGAGACTTTAGTCACCGCAATATCATTTCTCGCGGAATGATCTTCATAATGTAAACCATTAACCGCACCTTCAAAATCACGATTAATCGCATCATGAGTTAGATCAGCGTATCCTTTAACGACATTCCATATAGGAGAAATTCCGTTATTAATATCAATGTTATAGGCGGTCTTTTTATATTCGACAAAAGGAGTGAATTTATATTCACGAACATTCTCGACTAGTTGTAAGAAGTAGTTATCGTTATAACCACCTTTCATCATTTCAATATCACGAGAGAATTCGTGATTATAAACATCCACCATTTGCCAAGAATCGCTACCGACAAAACTCTTAATAGCCATCCATTCGTTGAATGAACACACTAAAGCATTAGTAATATGATTATTCTCGTTTAAAGCGGTCTCCCACATCTGTTGGAAGCTTAATCCTTCATCAATATCACCTTCAACATGCCCGGTCTTATTGTTATAACCACGTGAGCATTCTGGGTCTTTATAAGAAACGGAAATACGAGAGTGAGAATGTTGAGCGACTGGAACGGCGATAGAACCATTATGGATACGTTGAGGATAATCCCAGCTCATCCAAGGAATAGAATTATCATTATGATCACCATTAGGCCATTCCGATTCTCTCACATCAAAATATTCGATAAATTCATCCGCGACAAAGTTGTCCCATCCCGGATAGTATTTGGTTT
>JAEEHE010000059.1 GCA_016280685.1 Caryophanales bacterium | reverse complement strand
TATTTAGATAAAGAAGATGATCGTATCTCCGTCGTTTATAATAGACGTGATGGTGGATATGGTGTTATCCAAGCGGAGAATCCTATTAAATAAATAGATTTCAATTATTTGAGCGAGCTCTTATAGAGTTCGCTTTTTATTTTGCTTTTTTTGCGCGAGTGTGTATAATACATTACATGTGTAAGTTACTTGCTTGTGATTTAGATGGAACTCTCTTTTATCCTCGACAGATAAATCGTTGTATTTCTCGTAAGAATGTTAAATTCTTGAGAAAATGGATAGATCTCGGGAATAAAGTAGTTCTTATTACATCTAGAAGTTTAGAATTCATTGAGAGATTAAAAAAAGAAATCCAAAGAGATTTCGATTTTATGACTTGCTCTTCCGCGCAAATAATGTGTAACGGAAACCTTATTAAAGATACTCCAATGAAGAATAATGAATTAAAAACAGTTTTAGAAGAAATTGATAAAAAATATAAACCAAGAGGATTTTTACTTACCGCTGAAGGACATCCTTGTGTGACTTTTAACACTAAAAGATCTAATTTTTTATTCGCGATTAGCTATCAATTATGGTATTTCTTTCAATTTAAATACCGTGAAGGAGTAGAAAAGAATAATGAATTATTTAATAATTTATTAGAAAGTGGTAAAGTCTATAAGGTGATGACTTTTTTCGGGTTTGGAAAAAAGAAAGGTGTTCTCAGCAAAGAAATCAACAAAGAACTCCGTGAAAGATTCCCGGAAATCGAATCATCTTGGAGCCTGATTGTCAACGAATTAACTCCTCGTGGATGTAATAAAGGCGAAGGCTTAGATGAATATTGTCGTATCACCAATACACTGAAAGAAAACGTTTACGTTGTCGGTGATAGTGGTAACGACATCACGATGTTTAATAAATATCACGAACACAGTTATTGTATGGCACATGCCTATCCCAGTGTGAAGAAATATGCCAAACACACAGTGTCACGTGTCTATAAATTAGACAAGCTTGTATTGAAAGGAGAAAAATAACTATGTTAAACGGCACAAATCAATACATCTTCAATATCTATCATTACATGTTAAATCTCAGAGATACCATGGAATACACAATTGATAGAGAACACTCTAAAGAGCTTTATGAACAAAGAAAGACCGTCTTAACCAAAGGTATCGAACAAGGTAGTGCTTTAGGTAACTTCTTTGAAAACAACAAAGAACAAGGCGATAAAATCAAAGAGAAAATCAATGAATTCTTAAATGATATCTACGCTGATGACAGCACCGTCTTAAAGCTTTCTGAAGATGGCAAATTAAGAGTGGATCACACTCAACATGTCAAGATTTTTGAACAAGTTATCGGTTTACAAGAATCTATTAGAGATATCCTCTATGGATACATGAACTTCGCGAGAAGCAAAAATGAATCCAACCAAGATATGGTTAATTTAGTCACTCTCGATGAGAGATTAACCAGAGTCGTTATCGCGATGCTCGTTATGCGTGAATTCGAAAAGAGTTTCGGTGAATTCCAAAAGGTTATGGCGGAATCTAAAGGTCAACCTACACCTCAATCCAATTTCATCGTGCAAAATGAAATCTCCAAGATGGCTTCATTAATGAGATTCTCTCGCGCTCACGCTCACTGCACAGATAACGAAACACTCGACTTATTAGATGATGTTAACAAAGTCATCGAAATGACCGAAGGCAGAAGAGATAGAAGAGATAACAAATCATTCCAAGATATCTTCAATGATATCAATCGTCGTTTAGGCGATATGGTAGCAAAACTCGAACCACAATGGAAGAATTGCTACGAAGGTGTCTTCAAACAAGTCATCGAATCTGCAAAGAATAGAGAAAATAGTCCAGAACAAGCTTAATGCTTAAGGAGTAATAATCATGGCCAAAATTAAAGATCCAAGTAAAAAAGAAAATAAGAAGAAATTAACGCTTCATCCATTCGAATGGGTATGGTATATCTTATGCGGTTTAGTCGCGTTGTGGGGCTTAACCTATATCGTTTTAGGTTCTATCGCGGAAAATCTCCCTATCAAAGCTAATGATGATGGCTTAGTGAAGATCAATTTAGACTTCGCTAAAACATTCAAATTAGACTTCTTAGGTTGGGGTTTAATTATCTTAGCCATCGCTTCAGTCGCCATCGTTTTAGTTTTATTGCTATTCTCCAATAAAGTCGACCGTGATTATGAAAAGAATGTCAGACGTGCTCAACGTATGGCGCAATTAGATGCGGAAGTGGAGAGAGAAGAAAAAGCGGAACTCGGTGAAGAAGAAGTCGTCGACGCTGAAGTTGCTCCAGTTCAAGAAGAAAAACCCGCTGAAGAACCTGTTAAGGAAGAGGCTCAAGTGGAAGAAGAAAAACCAGAAGAACCCGCAAAATAATTGGCTTAATTTAATTGAAAAAGAGTGTCTTATGACATTCTTTTTTATTGCTATTATTTGAAAACAAAATTATATTTTAGATATGAAAAGAACAGCAATTTTAGTTACATTAACTGCTTTGGTAGGCGTTTTTTCTCTTTCTTTTATCGATCAAGACATTAAAGAAACTAAAGCTTATTCGACATCTGAATTAACAACTACTATTGATTTAAACGATTGTAGTGCGACCACAATTAGAAATTATTATTCTTCTTTAAATTCTCTATCCGCGAATGAAAAGAAGGGTCAAAACTTATTGAAGAATCTCAAAACTGTTTTATCGAAGAATCAAAAATATTATTCCTATGATAGCGGTAATGCAATTTGGCAAATGTATGAGATTACTGACCGTGATTGGGAATTATCACCTGCTAATCGTATTACATACGGAAGTTATAATAGTTCCACCAATAAAATAACCAATTATCAATATGGCTCTAATTCAAGTCCGAAGAATGATCCCTATGTTCATTCTTTATACACGAATAGGAATGTTACTAATCAAGCAAAAGCTTGGGGCGATCACACTCAAAACAATTGGGGCATTAATAGAGAACATTTATGGCCGAAATCTCAAGGTTTTGCTTCAGAAGGTGAAGGTGGTGCAAGAGGTGACCCCATGCACTTATGGTCTGGCAACGGTTATGTGAATAATGTCCATAGTAATTATGCTTATGGCTATGTGGGCAGTATTACCACAAATTGTGGAAACACCTATTCTTATGTTTCTGGCAATTATTTAGGCTCATCCAG
>JAEEHE010000058.1 GCA_016280685.1 Caryophanales bacterium | reverse complement strand
TGTGTTTTCGAATAATGAAAAATATAAGTTTTTGTTCTTGATAGGTTGCTAATAATCTTATAATATAATGCCGATTGAAGTCATAAACATTTTCTTATAGAAAAGATGTTAATGGCCAAAGCATCTATTCATATATAGATTATATAAAGACTTCGATCTTGTTCATCCCACTGCTAAAGGGCAGGGGAATTAAAAGAAAGGAGAATTTATATATGAACAAATTAATTTCCAAAATTGTTGGAGCATGTTTAGGCTTATCATTAGCTACCGGCGTTGGTGTCGGTATTGCCGTTGGGCAACACGATATTAAAGAAGCGAGAGCTGAAACGGTTTCTGATACCTTAAACAGAAGCACAACCGGTATCACTGGAACTAATTACACTAATTGGAGTGGTAAAACTGGAGCATCTGGTGCTGTTTATGCTGGCAATTCTGCTGGTGGCAACAATTCAATTCAATTGAGATCCTCCAATTCAAATAGCGGCATTTATACAACTACTTCGGGAGGGACTCTTTCTAAGGTCACTGTTGTTTGGAATAGCAATAGCACAAACGGAAGAACCATTGATATTTATGGAAAAAACTCCGCATATTCTGGTGCTGCCAATTTATACAATCAAAGTTCGCAAGGTACGAAATTAGGAAGTATTGTTTATGGTTCCTCTACTGAATTGACAATTAGTGGTAATTATACACATGTTGGTGTTAGATCTAATAGTGGAGCTTTATATTTAACCTCAATTACTTTTGATTGGGTTCAATCTTCCACACCTACAACTTATACAGTTACTTACGATGGGAATAAAAATACGTCTGGATCAGTTCCTACTGATTCAAACGAATATTCATCTGGGTCAATTGTTACCGTACTCGGAAATGATAACTTAACAAAAGAAGATTGTACTTTTGCCGGATGGAACACTGATCCTCTTGGCACTGGCACTGATTATTCTGAAGGTGATACTTTTTCAATTACTGATAACGTTGTACTTTATGCGAAGTGGACCGCATCCAACTATAGTGATAATACAGTAGATAAAACAATCAAATGGAATTTAACAATCGCTAGTTATACTAGCGCTTCAAAAGAATCTGTTGAATGGACGTCTCCTAAAGCAACAATGGTTGTTAATAAGTCAGGAGCTTCATCTGATGCAAATAATTATTTGCCACCTAGTTATAATTTCACTAGAGTTTATGCAAATTCAGAAATGATAATTACACCAACAAACAATTATGCCATTTCTAAAGTGACTGTTACTGCTTATAGCGATGAAAATGCTACTTCTTTTGCTGGAAGTGCGTTCGATAATGCTTCAGCAAGTGTGAGTGGGGCAATAGTTACATTAACCCCAACAAACGGAAAGAATGCTATAAGCGTAACCTTAAGCGATAAATGTGGCATTCTTGATGTGTTTGTTTATTATTCAAATCCTGTTGCTTTAAGTACGTTATCTTTGGTTGATTGTCCATCAGAAATGGATACTGGAGAAACGTTCGATTTAGAATTTAACGGTATTGATATTAACGGAAATGCTTGGACAGGTAGTGTTCAATTTCTTTCAAGCGATACAAGCGTTGCGACAATAAACGGCAATGTTTTAACTGCTGTTGGTGTAGGAACCACAAACATTAGTGCAAAAGCTGTTGGCGCAGGTGTTGATGATTCCGACGTTGTGTCTGATAGCGTTAGTTTAACTGTTAAGGCATCTGTAACAACTTCTGACGTTATTACAATTGATGATACACCAGTTACAACTTATTCTTTGACATCCAATATTCAAAAAACAGGTCATCCTGCAATCTATGCTTCTTATAACACTAAGGCAAATGCTACAAATGGTGGTGGATTACAATATAAGAGTAATGACAATGTTAGCGGCATTGTATCTACGACTAGTGGTGGGCGTATAAAATCTGTTAAAATAACATTTCACGCAAACGCTCAAATGGATATTTATGGCAGTAATGCAGCTTATTCGGCTCCATCTGATTTGTATGATTCAACTACACAAGGCACGAAGGTTGGCAGTTTAACTTCAACTGGAACCTTTACTTTCGAAGATGATTATGCTTTTGTTGGCATTAGATCTAATAATGGTGCTAGATATTTGACAAGCATCGAATTTGTTTGGGAACAGAATGACCCAACATCGCCAAAAATATCTATTGATCAACCCGGATCAGAGTTTACCGTTGGTGGTTCTGGAACATTTACTGCTACTAAAACAAATGCTGATGACAAAACTATCTCTTGGTCTTCAAGTGATTCGGCAGTCATCTCTATCAATAGTTCTACAGGTGAGTGGCAGACGAAGAAAGTTGGATCAGCAAAAATAACTGCCAAATTATCTGGTACTGCTAAAAAATCAGTCGTTAATGTCTCCGTTACCGGAACTGTCAGTATTGCTGAAGCAAAAATGTTGATTGATGCTCTTCCCTCAGGCGCGACATCTGAGTATGCTGTTACTGTTTTCGGAACAGTTACTGCTGTTCAAGGAGACGGAACAAAAAATTCTGATAAAGCTAATCAAATTACCATTTCAGATGGTGTGAACAATTTATTGTTCCATTTTGGTTATCAAAATGTAGAAAATTGGTCAACGTGTGCTGTCATAAACAATGTCATTTCAGCTAAAGGTAATTTAATGCTTTATAACAGCGCTATTTATGAGGCGACTGGAGTAAGTAATCTTCAATTAAGAAGTGCTGATAATACAGCAATTGATAATTTCATCGCTATTTATATGCATATGAGTGATTACGATCCAGGGCAAGATAACAGTCAAGGTAACAATTCTTGCTTGGGAGAAAATGGCTATTATATGACTGCCAAAGCAGCATTAACTGCTCTTACGGCTGCTCAAATTGCTTTATTCCAAAGCGATGACGGCTACAATGCTGCTCAAGCGAGATATGAAGCTTGGGCTGCTGCTTATGGCGATTCAACTCCGTATTCAACCGAAGTAACTAGTGCAAGATTCATGCTAAATATTGGTGGATCTAATAGTGCTGCTATCCCAGCAATCGTAGTGGTTATTGCATTAGCAACAGTATCTACCGGAGCGTATTTCTTCCTCCGCAAAAAGAAAGAAAACTAAAACATAATTATTTCACGTTAATATAGTGAATGATTATATACACCCATATGAAAGGCCTCATGTGGGTGTTTATTTATTTAATTTAAGTATGGTTTATTTATTCATTTATAGTAAACTATACATGTTGTTTTCATTGTAGGAGGTAATGACAATGAAATTATTCAATATAATTACAACTTCTTTATTAGGCTTTGCCATGGCCATTGGTGCTGGTGTTGCCATCAATAATAATCAAGTTGAAAAAACTGAAGCTGCCACAAGTACTTTAACTATTGATGCTAATGACTTTAATACCACAAGTTATGATGCTAACAATGGCGAACATACTAAAAGTGGCATCAAGTGGTACAGCTACCAAGTTTATAAAAGTAGCAGTGATATGCAATTCCAAAAGAGTAAAGGCTATATTTATAACGTTACTGATTTAGGAACCATTAAGAGTGTTGTGGTTAATACCACAGCTGGTTCATTCACAACTTATTATGGAACTTCTGCTCACCCCACAAGTGGTACGACTGTGGGTGGTGGATTCTTCACTGTTCAAGTTGGTGGTGCTACAGGTAAAGCTTCTAGTATCGTTGTTACATACGAAAAGACAGAATCAGCTTCCCCTTTATCATCTTTGACTCTTACTGGCTGTCCTACTGAATTAAATCAAGGTCAACATGTTGATTTAGGTTATACCGGTAAAAGAGCAGATGGCACAAATTGGGAAGGCGATGTAACTTATATCTCTTCCAATGAAACAGTGGCTGTAGAAATTGATGGCACATTATATGCTAATCAACCTGGTACCACAAATATCAGTGTCAAAGCTACTGGTGCTGGTGCTGGTGGAGCGGATGTAACTTCTCCAGTCGTCGCTTTAACAGTTAACGCGGTTGATGCAAGAGTATTTACTCTTATTGATAGCGCAGATGACTTAAAAGCGGGTAGCAATTATATGATTGCTTCCGGTAATGCGGAAACTCCATATTTCATGACTAGTGAACAAAGGAATAATAATAGAGGCGCTGCTCAATTAGCGGTTTCTAGTTCTCAAGTTTCTATTTATAACGACGATTATGAAGTTTTAACATTAGGTGGCTCAGAAGATCAATGGACATTATTTGCTAATAATAGTGCAACCCAAGGTTATTTATATGCCGCTTCTTCTTCTAGTAACTATTTAAGAACACAAGCCACAAATGATGATAACGGTAAATGGGCTATTACATTTGATAATGGTGCCGCCTCATTAGTAGCGCAAGGCACTAATGAAAGAAATGGTATGAAATTCAATTCTACTGATAAATTATTCGCCTGTTATTCTGAAGGTGGACCATTATATCTTTATAAAGAAGAAGTCCAAGATGATCCTAATAAGATTATTGATAGTTTATTAGTAACTGGTACATTAGAAGAATCCGCAAAAACTTTAGTGGAAGGTCAAACATTTGTTCCAACAGGTTTAACTATCTACGCAGTATTCACCGATTCAACTACATATCCAAATGAAGATGTCACTAATTTATTATCTTGGTCTGAATTAAGTATCGGTGATACATCCGTGACTGGTTCTTATACATTTAAAGATGTCACTAAGACATGTACAATCTCTGGTTTAACAGTGGTGGCGAAATCTCCAAAATCCTTATCAATCGCTGATAAAGTGATGAATTTCACCATTGATGATAACTTTACTTTAGGTAGTGCAGTTATTACTTTAACTTATGATAACGGTAGTAAGAAGACCATCGAACATAATGATCCTAATTTAAAGGTCTATTTAGAAGAAGAAGATATCACCACAAGTGGTTATTTATTCACAGAAGATGATGTTGGTACATATAGTATCAAAGTCACATATACTGAAAATAATAAAACAGTGCAATATTCTTATACCATCACTATTAGTGATAACTTCACTCCATTATCCAGTTTCTACGATGGCACAATTACCTTAAAGACCGCGAGAAATGCTTTAACAGCCGATGACTGGTTTGATATCAAAGGTGTTGTTATTCAAGTCGTTGGATATTGCTATTACATTCAAGATGGTGAATATGGTTTATATGTCTATAACGAAATCAATAGTGGTAATGAATATTTATATACTTACTATGATGGCATCGCTGTTGGTGATTATGTGAAATTACATACTAGAGTTTATGCTTATAATGCTTTAGTGGAAACCAACTCCCGTGATAGTGCTCAAACAGTCACTAAATTAGGAACTAGACAACTTCCCGCTCCTGCAATATGCGCGAATGCTGGCGAATTTGCTTCCTTACACCAAAGCATCAGAGCGTCAGTTTCTGGTTTACACGCTGATGAAGATGGTTTAACAAGAATTGCTGCTTTCACTGGTGATTCCACCTCTGATCAATCCTTCAATGCTTATGACACTAATGAGCAATATGTGAAGATCTTTATTTCTAAGAACTTAGATAATACTGAAAAAGCCCTTATCGTCAATCGTTTAAAAACTATTACTGCGACTGATACATTAGAATTTGTCAGAGCGACAGTGGCCTTCTATAGTGGTCATAACCAAATCAGTTTAAGTTCTTATGATCAAATCGTCATTCACCAAGCCAGTGAAGATAAAGTGATGAAATGGGCGGAAACATACTTATTCATCAATGATAATAACTATGACACCACAAATAATGGTTATTGCTTAAGCAAAGGCTATTATGTCGATGCTAAGAGACAATTAATGGCGTTAGAACAAAGTGAATCTGGTTCTATCTATAGATTACAAAATGAAAACCAATTCGCTGATGCGAAAGCGAGATATGAAGCTTGGGCTTCTGCTTGTGGCGATACATCTCCATATGCTGGTGATGGCATTATCTCTATGAATAAGATGAACAATGTAGTTAATAATAATGTCGTTATCATTATGGTTTCCGTTACTATTATTGCGATTTCATCCTTAGGTTTATTCTTCTTCCTTCGCAAAAGAAGAGTGAATAAATAATAGATTCAATCTTAAAAATCGATATACACCCATGTGATAATTCATGTGGGTGTTTTTATATGTGAAAATAATTATCAATTAAAAATATAAAGAAATGCAACCATAAAATATGGTTGTTTTTTCTATATCTCTATATTTATACAAAAAAGTTTGATTATATCGATAAAAAACATTATCTTTTTAGACATAAATTATTTTTTAAGAAAAGGAGACACAAAAATGAAAAATAAGTTATTACTTACACTTACTTCATTCTTACTTGCTGGTGCGTTAGTCGGCTGTACAACTCAAAAGGCTAGCGAAGAATCTAGACCAGATTCTGGTGACAGCAGTGGAAACCCTTCTTCTGAGATCGTTCCTAGTAGTGATACTTCCTCTGAAGAAGAATCATCTGAAGAATCTTCTGAACCAGAAGTGATTACTTTAGAAGATGTATTAGAAGAGGTAGCCTTAAGAGCGTTAGAAAAAAGATGCGTCGTTCTCATCCCAGAATACGCACAAGCAGAATGCTTAGGTCCAAATATTTATTTTAAAGAATATTTAGGCGAATATGCTTCTTATGGACAAACCTTAATGTTCGTCAATGAACAAGGTTACTTCTCTTATTCCCGTGCGAATGATGAAGAAGAATTCGTTATGGATAAGGATGAAATCGACTTAGACCCCACAATTGATATTTATGCGGAGGTGGTCTATTCCGTTTATGATGTCGTCAATGATGATTTCGCTGATCTTCTCACATTAAACGAAGAGAAAGAAGATTCTTTCCTTCTTGATATCGATGTCACTGATGATTCTACAAAAGGCTTTTTAGCTACTTTACTCGGTTATTCCTATAATAGTGGTAGCAGTGTGTCTGCTGCACAAGTAGAAATTAGCAAAGATGCTTCTGAACTCTCTTTTACCGTCACTATTAACGGAACAGAGGAAAACACTTTCGTCACCGAATTCGGCACACATATCAATGTGGAACTAGAAGAATTTGTCGCTAGTGTTCCGGAATATGTCCCACCAGTGGTTCCAGAGGGATTTAATACCGCAATTGCTAAAATCGAAGAAGATGGTGCTAATGGTGTTGGTAAAGTCGTCTCTGATAACGGTGCTATTTATGAACTATTATCTAGTGGCATTTACTACAAAGAATTTTCTAGTGGTGCTAAACAAATCATCTTCAACTATGATGGTTATGGATATAACTATGCCGATCAAGGTAGTGGTTATGCCGCTGTTAGCGATCCAGTATCTGGTGGATATAACATCCTCAATAGTTTCTACACTTTAGCGGATTTATTCGATGGTAGTTTCGCTGATGCGGCAAGTTTCGAAGAAGAAACAGAAAATGCTTATGTGGGCACTATTTCCATTGATGATCTTGGCTCTTATGCTCTTCCCGCTCTCGCTAGCTTAGGTGGCTATAATAGTTCCGCTGCCAGTTATATCGATGGCTTAGCATTCTCCATGGCTAAAGATGGTACTGCTATCAATATCACTGTGACATTAAGCGCTGCAGATATCGAATATACTTTAGCAATTTCTAATTTAGGCAATTTCTCTGATGCAGTAGTCGAGGCTGCCGTCGCAGGCATTATCGAGAATATAAATCAACCAGAATAAGCTTCTTGGCCTGTTAGTGATATCGCTGCTTTATTAACCGAAGCAGGATACACTGATGAATCATTCGTCGTGCAAATTTACACGATTGATGGTTCCGTCGTGGAAATTGATATCTGGGTAAATTAATTATTTGTAGCAACACATAAATATAGGCGGTACATTTGTATCGCCTTTTCTTATTGTCTCAATTTATATTATTAAAGATATTAGAATTTAACTTCGTTTTTCTCTACGAATAAAGAATTGTCGTAGTGGACTTCGTTATAAGAGATAATCCTGGCGACATGATTATCGGTATCGATATAGATATGAACCACTCCACAAGTATCTAAACAATTAAAGTGAGTGCAAAAATAGGAATAGGGGACATCTAATAGAGTGGAGAGGAATGCCATCGCCATCCCTCCATGAGCGAAGAAGGCGATATTATCTGGCGTTTCTTTACCTTCTATCTTTGTGTACATATTATGTTCGTGTTTAATACCGAGAGATTCTAACCATTCATTAACGTGTTTTCTATAGAACAAGACACCTTCTTTAGCTTTGGTATCTTTAAAGTCTTCATGTTCATACCATAAAGGGTTATCACTTTGTTTAGCAACCTTATTCAAATAATAAGAATGCCAGAAGAACCATTGTAATCCTTTGAATTTTTCATCATAGGGAGCGAAATAAGAGCCGGCGATATCTTCAATCGCCCATTCTAATTTAATAATTTCTTTATTTATTTTCTTAGATAGATATTGTGCGGTTTCATATGCTCTTCCGAGAGTGCTCGAAAAGATGATATCAAAAGGGATATTTTTTAAATAATCGGTAGTGTAATCCGCTTGATATTTACCTAATTCGGTTAAACTATCGATTTTATAATCAGGCATCCCATGTCTTATAAAATATATATTCATATATCAATAATGATACATCATTAATAATGATTTGTGAGAATTATTTTCACTGATAAACAAATATATAAATTAGTAAATCTCCTATATTCAAATTTCAAATATTTGACATAAGATAATCCCCTTACGTTCTTTTTTAAAGAAGATTATTTACAATTTATTTAGAGGTGTTTTCTTATGGAGAAACTTAGAAAGCTAAAACTTATTCCCGTCCTTTCGTTATTTTCTGTGGCCATTTTCTTAATGCTTGTTCTCACACAGACCGGACAATATTATGACTGGGTGCCACAAGGTTATTGTTATGGTACTGGTTGTTATACATCAGGAAGAAGACCAGGTAACTTCTATCAAGCCTGCTTCTCTTATGATGGAACTTTACCAGCCTTTATTCTCTTGATGATTAATTTATTATTAGTCATTGTCGCTTTGATTTTTGCTGTAGTCTTATTAGCGAAGAAAACGATGGCTAAAGGAGTATTAAAATTCCTCATTGTCTTTGCCTTTATTTATTTAACTACCGGTTTAGTGATGGCTATTTATATGGCCGCAGCCTCTTCTATCAGTGATGCTGGTGGTATGATTGCCTTTGCTTTCTTAGCTTGGATATCTTCCGGTGGTGTCCTCTCTTCTTTCTATCTTTTAAAACACGCTGATGAAGCCAACGCGGAAGCTGTTAAAGCGGTCGCTGCTCCTAAAGAAGGAAAAGTGGAAGTTGCTCCTCAAAAACAAGAAGTAGTGACATCTAAAGAAGAAAGTGGAGTTCAAAATACCCAGCCTGTTAAAGAAAATAAACCTCAAGAAGAACAGAAGAGTGGCTCTAACGCTTGGAATGTCATATCTAAAATATTCGGTATTGTCTTCCCTACAAGTGCTTTAGGATTAATGATGCTATTCTATTTCATCTCCTCTATCATCTTTGCTGTGGATTTCTTTGAAAATTTAATTAATTGGATAAAGAATTTACAAGAGACAGAAAGTTATACAACCGGCATTATCTTCGGTTCTAATCTATTTAGATTAATCGGCTTATTTGCTATAGCGATTATATCTTTAGTGTTCTTTATCTCTCATATGGCTTCTAAATTCGATGGTGCTAAAACCTTACGTAAGATGCCCGCATTAGGATTGGTTTATAGTATCGCTTTATTCTTAACCGGTTTATTAGGAGTTATCTACGCTGCTGTGATGGAAGTGGATATTGAATCCGATTTATTCTCTATTCATATCGCTTTGATGATCTTCTCTATCTTAGTCTTTGCTTCTTCAATTGTCGCTTTAGCGTTCAAACCAGGATTAGCTAAGAAGATTGTTACTGCGGTTAACTTCTTATTTATTGTTATCTTATTATTTATCGTCTTCTCGATGTCTGGAGATTTCATCGCCTTTACCGAAGCTTTCGCAGCGACGATGTTCATTTTATTAGCCCAAGTGAATTTCTTCCTCAGAGAGCGTGAATAGGTAGAAAAAACATAGAAAAAACTAATTAAATATTAAAGTCACTTAAGTGACTTTTTTATTATATATCTTCTTTATTAATATTATAAAAGTATATCTAACTACGTATTTTTACACAAAAAAAGCAGTGTTAACAAATAAATACTTGCTATGAAATAATTAATTATTATATTATTAGAATAATTTTAGAAAGCTCGCGTGCATTAGTAAGCAAGCACGTGGAAAGGAGAAACTATGAAAACTAGCACACTAAAATTATTAGTTCTCAGTACTCTCGCTGTTACCGCAGTTGTTGGTTGTAAATCCA
Organism: Caryophanales bacterium; assembly: GCA_016280685.1. The sequence goes on along the minus strand of JAEEHE010000058.1, from coordinate 6,726 downwards.
ATAATGGCGGTGGTGCTTCCGGTGGTGGAGATGCCGGTGACTTAATTGAGGGCTACACTTCTCTAGCGAACAATTTCGCTAATGGTCCTATCGTTGATGGGAAATATACCGCTGGTGGTATTCAATTTGAAACCAAGAATGAATTAAAGACCACTTATGCCACCGAACCAACCGGTGATATGTTCAACTATTTAAAGAATACTTGGACATACAACTCTTACCATTACTGCAACATGGTCGATGGTCTCGTTGAAAATGACAAATATGGTAATATCGTTGGTGCTTTAGCCATTGGTTTCAAAGTTACAGCCAATGAAGACGGAACCGAAACATGGTCCTTCCAACTCAGAAAGAATGCTATTTGGGTCGAGAACAAAACCGGCAAGAAATATGCTGATGTCGTCGCTCAAGACTTCGTTTCTGGCGCTATGTATGTCTTAGATCCAGCCAATGGTTCTGGTACAAGTAACTTAATGACAAGCTTCATCGCTGGCGCAGAAGAATATTATGCTGCTTTAGCAGCTTTTGAAGCTGGTGAATCTCAAGAAGAACCCGACTTCGCCGATGTCGGTGTTAAAGCAGTTGGTGATAATATTGTTGAATACACACTTATTGAATCCACACCATATTTCGCCTCTGTCTTAACATATTCCCCATATTTACCAGTCAATGCTGAATATGTCGAATCTGAAGGTACAGACTTTGGTACCACAGTCAATAACATCTTAGTCAATGGTGCTTTCCGTATTACTGAACACACCTTCGAATCCAAGATGGTCTACACAAAGAACGAATCTTATTATGATAAAGAACACGTTTATCTTGATAAAGTTACAAGAACGTTCGTTCCTTCAACCGCTGCTCTCTCAACCACAAGAGAATGGTATGAAGCTGGCACAATTGATAGCTTCTCTGTCAACGTCAACGACGAAGAAGGTTGGAACAAATACGTTGTTGGCCAAGATGAATCCGGTTCTTTAAAGAATCCTTATGATCCATCCTGTAACGCTATTCAATCTTACGATAGTTCTACATTTATTGGTTATTTCAACTATAACCGTACATTCTATGAATTCTCTCCTGAAGCAACCACAACAACCGCTGCTCAAAGAAGAGATACAATCGAAGCCTTAATCAATAAAGATTTCCGTAAAGGTATCTTATTCGGTATGGATGTTTCTAAATACTTATAAAGATTTGGTGAAGAAAATGCCATCAACTTCTTAATGAGAGGTTACACCAATCAGGAACTTGCTAGTGCTGGTGGAAAAGACTACACTGACTATGTCAACGAAGTCTTCAACGAAAAACAAGGCACAACTGATGTTTCCTTAATCGGTATCGATAATGGTTCCGACCCAGTTTACAACAAAGATAAGAGTGGTAACTTCTTTAATGCTGCCCACGCGGCTCTTAAAGATAAAGTCTCCGCTTTCCCAATCAACATCGACTATCTCGGAAGTATGAACGTTAAATTACAAGCTTTCGAAAAAGCCATGTTAGATACCTTAGAAGAAAGCTCCAAGATTACCGTTAATGGCGCTACCGTCCAAATGTTAAAGATCAACTATAACGTTCCTGCTACAGAAGATCAAAACACCCTCTGGGGTTCCATCAACTCTAACTTCGACTTCTCATTATGGTCCGGCTGGGGTCCAGACTACGCCGATCCAAACACCTTCTTACACACCTTCGCTATCTATGGTGATATGGTTGACTATATGGGCTTCCCAACCTCTCGTGCTGACTTAGCCACTTGGGAACTTTCCGAATATGCTCCACAAAGATATCAAGCTTTAGTGAATGGTGAAGATGCTTCCGCAGCCGTCGCTAAATTCCAAGAAGACGTTTTAGGCGCTTACAATACTTTATATTTAGAAGCTGCTGCCATCACCGATGGTACCAAGCTCGTTGAACGTTTCCAAAAATTCGCTCTCGCAGAATACACACTCATTTATGAAGAAGGCCTCATGGTCCCATGGTTATCACAAAATGGTTACTATGCCTCTGTTTCTAAGACAGTCCCATGGCAAGCCGGTAGAGCTTCTTATGGTTTAACATCTGACAAATTCAAAAACGTCGTTGCTACACCAAACGCGATCACCAAAGAACAAAGAGCTGCTGTTACTGCTGAATACGAAGCTAGAAAAGAAAAATAATCCAATAACAATCTAGTTATTCAGAAGAGACACTTCAAACTGTGTCTCTTTTGAATTATGTTAATAAGAAAGGAGAAGAGTTTATGGCTAATGCAATCGCTAAAGATAATCAGACAACAAATAAAACTCATTCGAAATTTTATGAAATGATACATAATCCAACGTTTTTATATATCGTAAAACGTATTTTGAGATCGATTATCACTCTTCTCCTTCTTGCTATTTTAGTCACAGCCTTATTAAGATGCCTTCCTGACACCCTTTTCTATGACATGAAGACATTTAGAAAGATTAATGGTACTTCTGGTGCGGTAGTGGCCCAAAGATGGCTCACTATGCAATTATTCCCTTATGGTATTGTCGATATGTCCGGTCGAAGAATTTCTGTCTTAGAATCAGTCGGCAAATTCATCTATTGGATTTTACCAATTTGGAAAAAGGTTCCTATTGCTTGGTCTACCAAGACTTACTTACCGGTGAAATATTGGACTGGTTTTGTCTATCTTGGCCGTTCTAAGACCATGGGCAATACATTTGTTACTGAATTAATAAAGGAGAGAATGGGATTATCAATGATCATCTCCCTAGTCTCTGTTTTCTTAACTTATATAACATCGATACCTTTAGGTGTCGCAATGGCGAAAAAGCCAGGTGGCATCATCGATAAACTTGGCAATGTTTTTATCGTTTTAAATTATGCGATTCCCGCGTTAGTTTTCTATCTTATCATGAATAGAGCGATGGGTTGGATTAGCTTTGGCGGCAATCACGCTTTCGGATTTTTCTATGATGAGAAATCTCCGTTCCTAACGCTTATACCACCGATATTCTGTATCTGGTTCTTATCGATACCAGGTCTTTCAATATGGGTTAGACGTTTTATGACGGATGAATTATCATCCGATTACGTCAAATTCGCCCGTTCCAAAGGTTTAAGCGAAAGAACCATCATGTATAAACACGTCTTTAGAAATGCGGTTGTTCCTCTAGTGAGAAACATTCCTGCGACATTCTTAGGCGCGATTATCGGTTCATATTATATCGAATATATTTGGAAGATTCCTGGAACTGGTATCTTATTAATTACCGCTTTACAAGGTAATGTTCCTGATGTTCAGATGATTCAAGGATTAACCATTATTTATGGTGCTATCTCCATGCTTTCATTCTTATTAGGTGATATCATCACGGTCTTCTTTGATCCGAGAATTAAATTAGAAGGATAAGGAGGGTAAGGTTATGTCAGAAAATCAACAACAATTAGTAGCTTTAACTGCTGAAGAAGAAAAGATGTTCCGCCGTGTCAATCTTTCTAAAGAAGACAGCGAACACTTAGCTTCGGAACCATATTCCTATTGGAAGAGCGTTTTTAGAGTCTTTATCCGTAAACCCGCAGCGATTATCGGTCTCTCCGTTTTAATCGCGGTGATTTTAGGTATTATCTTCGTTCCAATGTTCATGCCTGCAGGAATGGTTGATTATCATGTCGATATAGTCAATAAAGCTCCTAGCGCACAACATTTCTTCGGAACTGACCAAGTCGGTAGAGATTTGTTCTATATGGTCTTTATCGGTTTGAAAAAATCTTTGATTTTAGCCCTTATTTCCTCTGCGATTAATATCGTTATTGGAACCATCGCTGGTTTGATTTGGGGTTTCTTCCGCAAATTAGATCCAATCTTCATTGAAATTTATAACTTAATTAGTAATGTTCCATCTATTCTTTTATACATGTTAATGAGTATGATTTTCACTCGTGTATTTAAAGATTGGCCTGTAGAAACTAGATTAATCATCGCTTTAACCATCTTCGGTTGGATTGGTGTGGCCTTATTTGTCCGTAACTTCACCCTTATTATCAATAACCGTGAATATAACATCGCTTCTAAGACTTTAGGAACCAGTCCTTGGAGAATTATGATAAGAAATCTTCTTCCTTTCTTATTAGGCGTTATTATTACCGAATTATCATTAATGATTCCCGGTATGATATCTAGTGAAGTCACCTTGTCGTTCTTCGGATTTGGTCTTCCTTCCAGCGATATTTCTATCGGTTGTATTTTAGACTTAGGTCGTTCGCAATTCGACCAATACCCGTGGCAACTACTCGTTCCTGCGACGGCTTTGGCGGTTGTCATATTCGTTTTCTATTTACTCGGTTTAGCGCTATCTGATTCGCTCGATCCGAAGAAACATCGCTAGGAGGTCGCTATCTATGAGAAATAAAGATATCAATTTAGCTTCTTTCCAAAAGAAAGCCAAAGAAAATAAGAAGAAACAACCAGCGATTAATCCCGAGCCATCCGAGAGTGTAAAAGCGGGAGAAACAATTGTTTCTGTAAGAAATCTAGAAGTGCAATTCTCCGTGAGGAACAAGATTTTAACTGCGATTAGAAATATCTCCCTTGATATTTATAAAGGTGAAACTTTAGCCATCGTCGGTGAAAGTGCTTCTGGTAAATCCGTCTTTACCAAATGTTTAACTGGTATGCTCGAAGAGAATGGTTTAATCAGCAACGGCACGATTATGTACTGTGGTGTCGATTTAGCAGCTATTCATTCCCAAGAGAACTGGTTAAAGATTAGAGGTAAACGAATCGCGACCATCTTCCAAGATCCGATGACTTCTTTAAATCCTCTATTAAGGATTGGTTCACAAATTTCGGAAGTATTAATACTTCACCGTGGTTTTACTAAAGAAGACGCAAAGCAAGAAGCTATTGCTTTATTAAAGAAAGTCGGTATCAAAGATGCGGAAAAGAGATATAACGATTATCCTTTCCAATATTCCGGCGGCATGAGACAAAGAGTGGTCATCGCTATCTCTTTAGCGTGCGCTCCCGATATTTTAATTTGTGATGAACCGACGACTGCCTTAGACGTGACCATTCAATCACAAATCTTATCCTTAATCGATGAATTAAAGAAAGAATTTGGTTTCACTGTTATCTTTATTACTCACGACTTAGGTGTCGTTGCGGAAATCGCTGATCGTGTCGCGGTTATGTACGCTGGTCAAATTATCGAATATGGTACCGTTAATGATATTTTCTATGATGCGAGACATCCATATACATGGTCTTTACTTTCTTCCTTACCGCAATTAGGGCAAAAAGGAGAGACTTTATATTCTATTATCGGTACACCTCCATCCTTATTTAATAAAATTGATGGTGATGCTTTCGCGCCTAGAAATCCCTATGCTTTAGAGATTGACTTTGTCAAAGAACCACCGATGTTTAAAGTGAGCGACACTCATTATGCGAAAACATGGTTATTAGATCCTCGTTCTCCCAAAGTGGAAAGACCAAAAATCCTCGATGAGATAAGCGAACGTGTCGCGAGTATTTATGTGGGAGGTAAGAAAGATGAGTAAGACTTATTTAATTAATGAGAGAAACATTTTCTCCTACCGCACAAACCAAAAAGAAGAAATCTTACAAAATTCGAAATTAAATAGAAGTGGATTCCCGAATTTCTGGCCGAATAAGAATAAAGATAATCAAATCGTCTTTATCTCTTTCGTCGACGCTTTTATCCTCAATAAAAACGGCCAACTAGTGGATGGCGAAAAAGTTAATTTTGATATTTTGGATACCGAGAAATTCAATCCCGATGAAGAGGATTCTAAACTCAAATTGAGATATTTATCCGCTTTATTATCCCCTGATTACCGCGTCAAAGGTGGTATTTACTTTAATGGTAAATTCTATACTGGGCAAATGAGACCGAGATATGCCAAGCAATTATATGAAACATTCATGCATAAATATTTCTCGATCCAAGATGTCGAGGCGATTAAAGAGATGTTCGCTAAAGATAAAAACGGCAATCTTCTTTACGCACCGATTTACGATAAAGAAAAAAATGAAGATATTATCTTTTCCGCGGTCGATGCTTCTATTTTAGATAAAAAGACCAACGAGATAATCGCAGAAAAGATCAATTTCAATATTCATATCGGTCAAACCTTTGATTTAAATAAAAAAGAAGATTTAGAAATCGCTGATACGACATTAAAAATGTTAAATGAGAATTATCTCGTTAGAGGCTTCTATTATCGCGGTAATTTAATCCCTGATAAACTTTCAAAGAAATTCAAACTCTATTTAGAAAAAGGCTTTATCAAAAAGAACTTTACTATCGAACATGTCGATTATCTTTTAGAACGTGCGAGTAAAGATGAAAATGGTCATTTGATTTTCATGCCGATGAAGAATCAAAAGAATGAGAAGATCGTCATCTCATTTAGAGATGGTGATACCCCATTAGGAGAGAAATATCAGAATTTTGATGTCTACACTAATGTGCCATTTAATCCTCGTTTAGAAGATACACAAAATAAGATTAGAATTATCGAAAAAATTATCGCTAGAGATCCCGAATATAAAGGTGCTTTATATCTCGATGGTATTCTTGTTCCTAATAAAGAGAAAGAAGAAGAGATCCTTAGAAGAAAAGTCAAAGTCGAAAAAGAACTCAAAGTTCGTATCGACTGCGATGAAGACTATATGCTCATCTTCAATAAATTCACCATCGATGATCGTGAAAAGATGTTAATCCTTTC
>JAEEHE010000057.1 GCA_016280685.1 Caryophanales bacterium | reverse complement strand
GAACAATAAAGGACAACCTCATGAAACGCATTATATTAAGCGAACAAGAGCTTGAAAAACTCTGCCAAAGAATCGGTGCGGAAATCGAAGAAAAAATCGCCGACGAAGAGAAGATACCTTTGGTAGTGGGTGTTATGAATGGAGCGATGAACTTCATGATTACGGTCATGAAATATATCAAACGTCCTATTTATACTGATTACATCCGTATCTCTTCTTATAGCGGAACGACAAGAACTAATAACGTTAGATTATTAAGAGACGTCTCCTTCGATTGTGCAAATCGTACGGTAATTATTGTCGAAGACATTATCGATTCTGGCTATTCCATGAAGTTCCTTGTGGAACACATCAAACATCATGGTGCGAAGAAAGTTTATGTTTGTACATTAATCGATAAAGCGGTTGCCCGTGAAGTAGAAGTTCCCATTGACTTTGTCGGTTATACGATGAACGAGAACAGATTTGTCGCTGGATTTGGTCTTGATTATAACGAATTAGAAAGAAACATCCCTTATATCTATGAGGTCGATGAAAACGATTTAAAGAGAATGGATGAAGTTCTTAAGAAGGATCAAGAGCACTAATCTTAAATTAAACTAATAAGCACAGCCTCACGGTTGCGCTTTTTATATTATTGAAAATAATATGATTTCATGAGATTATTTTGTTAGTTATGAAAAAGATTATTCCAATTATATTAATGCTATCTTGTGTTCTTATTACCAGTTGTTCTAATAAGAATAATTCTAGTAGTGGTAGTGAAAGAGAATCATCCTCCCAAACTCCAGTAATTATTCCTACTATTCCTGAGAATTATCAATCGAAGACACCCACTGGTGGTGAAATAGAAGAAAATTATTTAAAAAACGGGGATTTTGCGGTGGATTCTTGCACATTTGATGCACCGAATCCTATGAAGAAATTCACATATTATTATCCGGAAGAGATTAAGGAAAGTAATAAGAAATATCCTGTTATTCTCTATTCTACAGGCACTGGTGTAAAAGGCAGTACTTGTTATCCATTATTTAAACATTGGGCTAGCTATGGTTTTGTTGTCGGAGCGAATGAAGATAAAAATACATGGGCAGGCACATCGAGCAATACTACATTATCTTATTTAATGGATTTAAATAATAATAAGGACTCCATATTCTATCAAAAGATAGATTTAGATAATATTGGTGTCACCGGTCATTCACAAGGCGGAACATCAGTGTTTAACGTTTTAACGAATGTCTCGCATAGCAACATGATTAAAACTGGTGTAGCTTTATCACCCGCACACGAAGAATTATGCGAGAGATTAAATTGGCCTTATGATTTAACCAAGATTACCCAACCCATCCTCATGGTGGCGGGTACGAAAGGTTCTTTTGAAATAGAAACCGTCAGTCCGATAGCCGCGTTAAATAGAATGTTTGATAAGATTACATCACCTAAATGTTTAGCGAGAAAAACTGGATATGAACACGGACAGACTAGTTATATCGCTGATGGATATACAACTGCGTGGTTCATGTGGCAATTACAAGGTGATGAAGAGGCCGCGAAAGCCTTTACTGGTGAACAACCAGAAATCATGAATAACGAATTATATCAAGATCAAAGAATTGATATAGAATAAGAAAAAAGAACACATTTGTGTTCTTTATTTTAACCCCACTAAATCTTTAAGTAGAATCTTTACCCCATTGGTTAAATAGATTTTCCGTTCCATAGCGTCTATCTTTTTAATGGTGCTTTTCTCTTTTAAGATTCTTCCGTTTTTATAGTAGTAGAATTCTAATTCCTCACCATTATAATTAACGAGTTTATCATTAATCTCTTCTGCGACTTCGTTACTGATAGTGGGCCTTTCCACTCTCTCTTCTCTTTTATGGAGTTCATCTAATGTTGACCATTGTTCATTAAGGGTTTTATAAGGCGCCCATTTTTTCATTCCGCGATCACTCATTTACGATGTCCTCCTATCTGATTATGTCTCTCTATAGCGGTGCTATCTTCAGTTAATGCACTCGCTCTTAATAATATATTCTTCCCATATTTATCTTTTAAACGATCCATGGTTTTATTTAGTTCGTGATTATGCTTTTCTTTTTTCGCATCACCAAACATATCTATCTGCTTAAAACCTGATGTTGATAATTTACCGAAATTGATACCTATCCTTCTAATAGGATAGTCCTCTATATGATTATGATAGATTTCCATTAAAGCATTAAATAATTCTTCTGTATCATCAGTAGCTTGTAATAATGACATCTGACGAGAAAACCCACCCATCGTATCTTTGGAATATCCGATATATAGGGATACTACTTCCGTCTGCTTGTTTTCGTTTCTCAAACGATGAGATAAGTCATCACACATCTCTCTTATAATGGTGACTGCATTCTCTTTGTTAAAATCTTTAAACAATACTTGTCCTAAAGAAAGGCTGGTAGTTTTAGGAACATATACTTCATGGATATCCGACTCATCAATGCCGTTCGCGTGATCCACTAATTGGTCACCGATAATGCCGAAATATTGATGGATAAAATCACGATTGGAATTCGCTAAATCTCCTACGGTAAAAATACCTAAAGAGTTGAGTTTTGCAGCAGTTCTTTCACCAATTCCCCATATTTTGGTTAATGGAGTGATGGACCATAGTTTCTCTTTGATGTCGTTTTGTCTCATGATTGCGATACCATTCTTTTCGTGTTTCGCATAGATATCTAAAGCTACTTTGGCTAAGAAGAAGTTATCGCCAATACCACCGGTAGCTTGCAATCCTGTTCTATCTCTTATTGTCTTAATAATTAAAGAAGTCAGCTGTAGTGGGGTTTGATGATAATAATCTAGATAACTTGTTAAATCTAAGAAAGCTTCATCAATAGAATAGACATGGATATCTTCTTCACTGACAAACTCCATCATGATTTTGACTACCTCGGCACTTTTCTCAATATATCTCTCCATACGAGGAACAGCATAGATATAGTCATAACCTTTAGGTAAG
>JAEEHE010000056.1 GCA_016280685.1 Caryophanales bacterium | reverse complement strand
GGTACAGAAGAGGCTTGGCAAGCTCTTGCAGATGAATATATGCGTTTATGCGGTAATCTTGTCACTGTTAAATTAGTCACTGGTTTAGATACCGCTTCTTATACTGAAAGAGTGCGTAATGAAGAAATTAATCCAAAAACCGATTGGGACATCATTCAAGGTAATTTGCTCAATTCCGCGAGTAGCCATTGTGTCAATTTAATGGATACCATTCGTTCTTCTAAAAATAGTTATGCAGGGAATAAACCTTGGATTGATGTTTTGGAAGAAAATGCCTATGTTACCGATGTTACCGGTTCTACAGATTACGCCTATTATTTAAATACAGAAAATTTATCAACGGCGTGGTTTATTAATAAATCCGCTGCTACAAAAGCTAATATCACTAATTTATCTCCTAAAACTTGGGATGAATTTATTGATGTTCTTCAATCTTTGCAAGATGCAGGATATAAATATCCTTTAGGCTTATCACTCAATAGTGATTCTATTAACAATAGCCAATTCTCTTGGTTACTACGTATTTACGGCGATTATTTCTTCCGTCAAAGTTATAAATATACTTCTAAAACCTTTGATCCTAAAACAGAAACCGATGCTGTATTTAGTTATGATAAGACAGCGGAGAATCAAGAATCATATTCTTCCTTCTCCTTCTCCTATAATCGTGGTTTATGCATGATGCTTGACGAAAGCTGCCCCTATTTTATGGGCGCTGGTAGTGAAACATTCAGTGATTTTATTAATCAATTATCTAGATTAGCGAAATTTATTAGACCGAGTTCCTATACCTTATCATTTAATGATGTTAGAGCCTCATTTATGGCCCAAAAAGACGGTAATAATGGTGATGAAGCTCCCCAAGTTATGGTGGATTATACCGGTTCTGGTTTAGCGTTCTTAAATACCTCTGCTTTAAAAGAAAATATCGATTTCTTTGATTATCCAGTTATGGAAAGCGAATATGTGGAAGAAGGAACCTTAACTAGAGATGTCGGTGGTAATGGTGGTTATTTAGCCCTCTTTAATTACGCGAACAAAAAACAACAAGATTTAAATAAAGACTTCTTAAAATTTGTTGCTTCTCCTTATGGACAAACCATTTATTACAAAGCTTTATCGGCAAAAGGTTTATCTCCTAAAGGATTAACCACAGTGAAAAATGATTTAGTGGTAATTCCTAATGAATGGAGAGAATTCTTCCAAAGTTCTAAAGTGACATTTACCGGTCTAGCGGACTCTAATATGATTTGCGGTTTAGGTGTGGTAGATTTCCAAGGTGTCAGTAATGTCGATAGAAAATCTGTCGAATTATGGCAGTCCATCTTAAGAACACAAAATCAAATTAGTATCGAAAAATTCTCTACAGATTGGCATTATTCTTTAATTACAGAATGGCCTAATGTTGCCGCGATGCACAACTGGAAAGAAGATGCTTATCATTATTCCAATTTTGATAATCCAAATTATATTGCCGGATAATCTTTTATGGCTTCAGCGCGCAAAGTAAGAAAAACTAGACCCCAAAAGAAAGCCTTTATTGTCGGAATTATCTCTTCCGCTTTAACGGTTGGTTTTGGTGTTGGCGTTTTAATCTCCGCGCTTAATTATCCTAATACCCATTCTATTGACCAACTCTATGAAGACAACGTCTTCGAAAGTGTTTCTAAATTAGATAATAATTGTTTTTTAGTTTCTTCCACTCATAAAAATGATGAAGGAAAATTAGATGATACAGTTATCTATATTTATAATGCGAATAATAAATTATTAGATAAACATAATGTTTTTAAAGAAGTAGAAGAGGAGTATGGCATTACCGATTTCGTTTCTTTTGAAGGATGTTATGCTGTCCCTGATAACGATTCTCTTTATGTGGTGAGCAATGACGTTTTGTTCCGTTATACGGGCTTAAATGATAATAAACTTGTCTTAACTAGTTATTCACCTTCTTTGGGAGGAAGAATTCATAAAGTCGCGGGTAATGAAAATGATTTATATGTCATGACCCAAATCGGCAGTCAATATCGTATCGATCGTTTTGATAGTGATGATAATAATTATGTTAGCAAAGCAAGTGGTTATGTTTATGACATAACTAGTAAGAACGATAATTACGTTTTAACTTGTGTTAAAAATAATTTCTTCTTCTCCTTTGATGTTATTGATAATTACTTATATATATCCACAGGTTCATATATTAGACGTATGCACCGCGATATGCTCGATAATAATTTCCGTAATATTTTTGAACAAGAATTAAAAGAAGTGACGACGGATAATCCCGATTTAAGTGATATTGAGCAAAAGGAATTAGCGAAAAGCAATTGCCTTAGTAAATATGGTTGGGTCGATTATAACTATGATGTTCATACGATAACGGTTAAAAGAGATGACATTAAAGCTTCTAATTATTGTAGTTATGTCTTACCCGGTATGCATGGGGTAAGTAAATATCAAGATAAATATTTCTTTGTCGGTGATTCTAATGTCTTTTATAAATACCTAGTTGAGGAATTAGAAGATGAACCGATGGTGGTGAATTATCTCGAAGATGAATTACATGTTTTAAATGACGTCAAGGTGAAGACTGATGTCAACACCGAATTATCTATTAACGCTTTAAGTTATGATGCATTTGGTAAGACAGCGATTGTCGTACATGAAGAGAGTTCCTCTCGCGTTTCTATTTTTGATTTAGAAAAAGAAGAAATTATTTCTTCTCCTAATATATCTTTAAGAATTGGCAAAGCTATTTATAACGAAGAAAAAGATATTCTTATTTATCGTTATCAAGATCCTGTTAATAAAAAGCCAGGTGTTAATTATTTATCTTCTTGTGTCGTTAAGACTATGTTATCCGCTTCTTATATGAAGCCAATCCTTATTATCTTTATCGTTTTAACTTCCATTGCTTTCTTAACCGCTTTAGTGTGTTGGTTATCTTATGTCTTTAAGAGAGTTATGACATATGTTTTAGTCACGATAAAGGGATTAAGAAAACACTGGATTATCTATATCATTTTATTCCCATCTATCTTCTTATTGACCCTATTTTGTTATTATCCTGGTATCGCTGCAATATTCACTTCTTTCTTTGATTACAAAGCCGGTATCAGCGATGTAAAAACGTGGAATTATTTTGCAAATTACCAGCAAATATTCGCTAATCCTAATTCTTTAAGACATTTTGGTAATATGGTTCTCTTCTTATTTAGCGATGTCTTGTTAGCGTTAATTCCTCCTCTTATTTTCGCTTTCTTTTTAACTCTTATGCGGTCGAAAAAATTATCGGGAATCTTAAGAACATTATTATTCATTCCTGGTATTATTCCTGGCATCGCTTCTTTATTAATTTGGAAGATCGGTATTTATGGTGATTATGGTTTTATCAATTTAATAGTGAAAGCCTTCGGTGGGGATCCGGTCATGTTTTTCGTGCCCGATGATTATACGAATATGTTATGGCTTATTTTAATGGGATTCCCCTTTGTAGGAAGCTATCTCATTTTCTATGGAGCGATGATGAATATTCCTTCTTCATATTATGAAGCTGCGGAACTTGATGGTATTTCTGTCTTTAAGAGATTTATCAAGATTGATATACCATTATGTCTCCCTCAAATTAAATACGTTTTAATCATGACTGTAATTGCTTCTATTCAAAATTTCTCACGTGTTTATATCACCATGGGGAGAACCAATAACGTGATTAGCACTCCGATTGTGGAAATGTATATGTTGATGAATGGTTCAGAAAGAAATTACGGCCTCGCAAGTGCTTATGCGACAATTTTGTTCGTGATTTTATTTGGATTAACTTATATCAGTTTGAAAGACAGGATTAAACAAAAATGATGGGTAAGAAGCATATTAAATATTCATATAACCATCGCGGTTTCCAAATCTTTATCACCGTATATCTCACCTTATGTACGTTATTTTCCTTATTATCTTTATTTATTACCATTCTCAATGCTTGTAAGACGAATGAAAATATCATCTCTAATGGTATCTTCGGTCTATTAGAAGGTAATGTCTTTAAGATTATCGCTGATAATTTCTCTATGGCTTGGGGCCAGATTAGTAAAACTTTCTGGACTTCTATTCTCTTCTCTCTTGTCGGTGCCTTTTTAAATTGTCTAGTCGGTGCAGTATTAGGATATATCTTCACTTATAAAGACTTCCCCTTTAAGAAATTTATTTTTACCTTATATATTTCCGTCATGTTATTACCTTCTATTATGGGTATGCCTATCTTAGTGCCTTTTATGCAGCAAAAATTAGGTTGGGGTAATACGATTTATGGTTATCTATCCCCAATGCTCGCTGGTGGGCAAGTATCCGCTTTATTCTTATTTAAAACATTCTTTGCCCAACAACCATTATCTATTTATGAATCCGCGAAAGTGGAAGGCAGTAATGATATTCATATGTTTTTAAAGATTACCATTCCTTTAGCGTTCCCGATTATCCTCTATCACTTTATCGGTTCTTTCGCGAGTATATATAACGATTATCTTTGGGCATCTTTAATTATGGATCCTGGAACCCTGATGATGCCGACATTACAATCAGTCACACAAAATTTCCAACAGACACAAATGGGAGCGATGTATATGTTATACGTGATATCTTCCTTCCCATTAATTATCACTACAGCAATTTCTATGAAATTCTTTGCTAGTGGTGATTTTGCTGCGGGATTGAAGTTATAGGAGGTGGACTATGGCCAATTTAACTCTTCGACATATTTATAAAGTTTATCCTAATGGGGTCAAAGCCGTTAACGATTTCAATATGGAAATTCAAGATGAGGAATTCATCGTTTTTGTCGGTCCTTCTGGATGTGGTAAATCCACAACTTTACGAATGATTGCCGGATTAGAAGAAATATCCGCAGGTGAATTATATATCAACGATAAATTCGTTAATTATACCGAACCGAAAAATAGAGATATTGCGATGGTCTTCCAAAACTACGCTTTATACCCTCATTTAAACGTTTATGAGAACATTGCTTTCGGTTTAAGGTTAAGACACCTTCCCAAGGCGGAAATCGATGAAAAAGTCCATAAAGCCGCAGAGATGCTCGGCTTAACTGATTATTTAAAGACTAAACCTGGCGCTTTAAGTGGTGGGCAACGTCAAAGAGTGGCCTTAGGACGCGCTTTAGTCAGAGAACCTAAAGTGTTTTTACTCGATGAACCTCTTAGCAATTTAGACGCTAAATTAAGAGGATTTATGAGAGGGGAAATAACGAAATTACATTCTAAATTAAAAACTACTTTTATCTATGTTACCCATGACCAAGTAGAAGCGATGACGATGGGGGACCGTATTGTTGTTATGAAAGATGGTTTCATTCAACAAATCGATACTCCGAAGAATTTATATCGTTACCCCATTAATAAATTTGTCGCTAATTTTATCGGTACACCACAGATGAATTTTTCTAATGTTACTTTAGCTAAAGAAAAAGATAAGATTCGTCTAGATGTAACTAACACCGATACTTCTTTCTTATTACCGAGAGAATATTTCTTAAAAGTTGATCCTAAATATTTTGATGGACAAACTTCTTTGAGTTTAGCGTTGCGTTCTGAATATGTTTCTATCGATCCTAAAGAATTCCCTTATACATGTAAAGTTAAAATCGTAGGTGTAGAAGAATTAGGAACAGAAATTCAATTATTGACAGATTTTGATATTAATAGAGATGTTTTAACTTTAGATACTGGTAATGACGAAGTTATTAAAACTTCCTTGGCGATTAGAACAGACGCTGATTATGAAGGTAAGGTTAATGATATTATTACCATCTCATTAGATTTAAAACATCTTCATATTTTTGATAATGAAACAGAGATGGTCATTAATCCTCGCCTTCCTACTTATTCACGCGTTAAATGTTTAATTAAACAAAATATCTTGCATATCTTAAATAAAAAGGTGAATTTACCAAAAGCGATGCCTTTAAAAGATGGTGAATTTGATGTGGTTATTCCCATCAATTCCCTAACCATTAATAAAAACGATAAAGAATTAGAAATTTATAATGTAGAAAAAATCGATGATAAATATCTAGTGCAATTTTTCCAAAACGGAGAAGTCTTATTCGCTTTGAGTAACGAAGAATTACATAAAGGAGATAAAGTCGGATTAGATATCTCTTTAATGGAATTAGATTTTTATCAAAATAAAGTACTAGTATTTTCACATCTCAATTCCATTAACGAATTAGAAGGTATGGTTTATTACCATAAAGAAAAGAATGAAGAACATAAGAAAGTCAAAGTCTTAGATTATTTAATCGATGATTTAGAACTCTCTTGTTATAACGATTTAGCGTATCGCACTTTTATTACCGCTAGTGATCGTTCTATCTACGATCAAGATTTAATATTCAAATTTACTCCAAAAGATATTTATTTAGATAAAGATGGACTATTTGAATTAGTGGTTAAAGACGTCTTAGATTATGACTCTAAAAAATACGCATTATGCATATATAAAGAAAAAGAACTTCTCATCCTTTTAAAAGAAGGTGAAGAAGTAGAAGTTAATCAAAAAATAAAAGCGTCAATCAATGCGGATATGATGCAAGTTTTTGACAAGAAAAAGAGTATTAGATTGGTTTAGGATAGGAGGATTTTATGAAAAAGAAACTATTAACAATTATCCCTGTTTTTCTCCTCACACTTACAGGATGTAGCACAGATAATGCACCTAAAGAACACACTCATAATTATGATTTAGATAATGTTGAATGGTTCTGGCAAGAAACGGCTTCTGGCTATAAAGCTAATGCAATTTTCTATTGTTCCACATGCACTGAAGATCAAGAAGGACATGAAATAAGTGTCGATGCCAAAGTCACTAGTGAATTAATTAAAAATCCCACATGTGAAGAAGATGGAACCCTTAGATTTACCGCGAAATCCACTTTCCAAGACCAAGAATTTTCTTCTTATCGCGATAAAAACGTTCATGATGAAAACGCTCATCATTATGTCGAAGTGGTGGATGCGAAATATTTAGTCAAAGAAGCCACCTGTTTAGAAAACGCTATTTATTATTTAAGTTGCGAATATTGTGGTAAGACTAGTCAGAATACTTTTGAAGCCCAAGGTAGTAAATTACCTCATCAATTAACTAATCATCCTTCTCATGAATCTACTTGTAGTGAAAAAGGTAATATTGAATATTGGACTTGTAATGTCTGTGGCCATTATTTTGATGATGCTTCTGGTAATCATGAAATTAATGAACAAGATATTATTTTACCTTTAACTAATAACCATTCTTTAATTCATTATGACGCTAAAACATCAACTTGTAGTGAACAGGGCAATATCGAATATTGGGAATGTCAATTATGTCATCGTTATTTTTCTGATAATGGTGGCGTTAACGAAATAAGCGCCCAAGATGTCTTATTACCTCTAGCCCACGATATGACATATCATCCTGGGGTAGAAGCAACTTGTTATAATGCTGGACGTCACGGCTATTATACATGTTCTTATGAACCTGGAGTTTTATATCAAGATGAAGCCGGGACTATTAAATTTAATAGTGAAGAGGAATTAATCATCCCTCAATTAGAACATGAATTTAATGAATCTATGGAATGTATACATTGCCAAGAAACATTATCTGATATTTATGAATTACAAGACGCTAGTTATTTGGATAAAGTTTCTCCTATTAGCATCACCAGTATTGGTTTTGATAAAGAAGTCAATATAACTCCTGATAGTGGTTCTAGTAGTGTGGAATATTTTAAAAATTATGAATTTAGCCGTTATAAAGCTTTAGATTTATGGATGGAATATAATTATGAATTACAACATACCGATAGTTATTTCATGATTTATCTATTCAATCAAGTAGATGAGTCCGCGGCGGTATTTAGATTACAAACTAGCCGTAGCGAGGATGATGGAATCATACCTTGTTATATCTATACCCATAATCAATATGGCCCCGCAACCACTTTCCCTTATAAGCCGGAGGGCAATATGCAATATTTCCCGAGAATTAGCGGCGTTAAATCTACCACCACAAATGTGATTCATATTACCGCGAATTGTATCAATGAAGAAAATAATACATTTGAAATATGTTATATGATTGGTGTTAAGGGACAACAATTATATTATCCTTCCACTAATGCGGAAGATAAAACTAACACCAAAAAGACATTCATTATCGAATTAGGGGCAAATTATTTTGATGATAATAAACATAATTCCATTCGTTTTTATGGAGTTAATTCCGTTAATGTCACATTAAAAGAATTATCCGATCAATCAAATGAACCATTAGTGACATATATGAATAATAATGGTGATGTAGTTGGTAAGACTAATAAATCTACATTAAGCCTTCCTAAACTCAAAGTTGAAAATAAGACTCTAGTGGGCTGGTTTGACTTAAATGGTAAAAGAGTGAGAGAAGGACAAGAAGTTAACTCTAAATTAGTGATTAGACCCGTTTTTGCGGATACCCAAGAACATATGTTCTCATTAGATGATTTTGGTACAGAAGATGCGACATATGAGCCTTCTTGTGGTGAACATTATTTCGATGGTATTTCTCTTGAGAATGGCAATGAATATCACGTTTATTTAACTTATCAATTAAATGATATTTTAGATGTGGATAATTATTTTATCTTCGGTTTGCCATATGACACTTTAGATGAAGCTAATAGGGTCATGATTCGTCTTAATAATAGTTTAACTGATACGAGAATGAGCGGTTATGTCTACGGAGCTTCTTTAGGGGCTGCTGGAGCAGAAGGAACTAGATTTGATTCTTCACATAATTTTAGACCTTCTCCTTATGAAACTTTATTACTCCATTTCTCGGTTCATGACAATGGGAATAATAGCGCTGTCGTATCAGCGGAATTTATTAATTTAGTAAATAATCAAAGCTATATGGTCACTAAAGATGTGACATTCAGTGGATTTAGAGCAGAACCATTTAATTATGGTATGACTAGTGAATTTTTAAATAGAAATAGATTTGCTGTTCAAAACGCGGTTAATTGTCGCGCTTCTATTGCAAATGTTTTCTAAAGCGAGGAATAGATTATGAGACAAATAAAAGCGGTCATTGTCGGTTTTGGGGATAGAGGTCATATCTATTCCAAATATTCCTTATTAGAACCTACAAAATTTAAAGTTATTGGAGTGGTGGATAAAAATCCATTTCGTTTAGAAATGGCGAAGAAAACACTATCTTTAAATGATGATGCTTTATTCACCGATGTTGATGAGATGTTATCTTCTTTAGACGATGTTGATTTATATATCAACGCGACGATGGATCAGATACATTATCAAATTTTAAAAAAGATTATTACGACTGGTAAGGCTGTGTTAACAGAAAAACCAATCGTCAATAATAAAAACCAATTGTTGGAGCTAGAACAATTAGCTAATCAATATCACACGCAGGTATTTGTGGGACATGTTTTACGCTATACCCCGTTCTACAAAAAGATTAAAGAATTAATCCTTCAAGGAGAAATTGGGGAAATACGTACTATTGAAATGGCGGAACATGTGGGATTTGCTCACTTTGCTGGATCCTTTATTAGAGGGAGATGGAAAAGTGAAAAAGAGTGCGGTTCTACAACACTTTTAGCCAAATCTTGCCATGATATTGATATTATGTGTTGGCTCAACAATAACACAGAACCAGAAAATGTCTCTAGTTATGGAGGAAGGTTCTATTTCTTGGAGCAAAATGCCCCGAAAGGTGCGGCAGAATTCTGTTATAACTGCCCCCATGAAAAGAACTGTTATTATTCCGCACTAAAGATGTATGTCGATGCTAATTTCTCTTGTGAGCAGACTTTCGTAAAACTCAATCACGAAAATGTTACTTTAGAAGAGAAATTAGAATTTCTGAAGCACGATGATTTTGGTAGATGCGTCTATAAAGTCCCCGGTGCTGATATGGTTGATAGACAAATTGTCGCAATCAGATTTAAGAATGAATCCATCGGCTCATTTACTTTAGTAGGAGGATCTCCAGAAGCGAAGAGAACTATTTCTATTATTGGCACTGATGGGGAAATCGAAGGAGTGATGGAACAAGGTATTATTCATCTAAAGAAGAATGTCTTTAGTACTACAAGGCCCCTAGACAAAGTCATCGATGTTAATGATGAAGTATTTTCTGGTAACAATATGGGTGGTCATAATGGTGGTGATTATGAAATTATGAAATCTATTATTGAATTTCTTAATGGAAAAAGAGATATGGTGACCATTACCAAATTATCGGATTCAATCAACGGGCATTTATGCGTTTATGCGGCGGATGAATCAAGATTAACTAAAACTAATATCACCATCAAAAGATAAAAACTTTTAAAAAAAGAAAGGAGATTTCTTATGCAAAAGAAAAAATTATTCACTATGTCTATTATCTCTATGGCAGCAGTGATAATGTGCGCAGCATTTGCGATTACATCCACAAAACAACTAGAATCTTTTTCTAGTGTTAAAGCAGCGGATAGTTGGACGGAAAAAGCTTATGTTGCTCCTACTGGTAATTCTGTCGGTTACAAACACTATTATTTAGGTTGTCCTGGCAATTACCGCACAAGTGACGCTGAACACTTACAAGATGTCAGTTTAGAAGATATCACCATTCCTCAATTAAATGTTATCGATAGAAGCGCAGTCGATAGCGATGACGCCATTCTTAATGTTTCCGAAGCCAAGATTAGATATCTTGACCAAACTACTACTCTTGGTCAAGATCCGGGCACAGCTGTCTTTGTTTCTGATGCTGGGCATAATGCGGTATTTTTCTCAAGAAGTAATGAATTGGGCGATGATCATTATTCGGAATTCCGTTTTTTGAAAAATTGCACTAATTTGACTTCTATTACTTTTGAATATCGTTATTTAGATTTTAATGAATCTCATATTAAGGAAGGAGATAAACATTCATTCTTTGAGATTCACACTCCTAAGGGTTATCAAAGATATTATCTAAGCATGATTAATGATGATGCTTGGCATACCATGACAATTCCAGTTAGAGAGGATACTTACAAAACCGCGGATTCATTCTTATTTAATATTTATGAATTCCAAGGTCATTGCTATGTGAGTAACTTACATTTTAATGGCTTTGACGATTTATCATTAGAAGCCGCTTCTGCGTTAGATGCAACAAATCCAGTGACAATTAG
>JAEEHE010000055.1 GCA_016280685.1 Caryophanales bacterium | reverse complement strand
TATCCGCTAGGAAGAAGCATGCCTGCTCCCACCTACTTAGGCTTAGCCATTAACCCAAGAAACATAACAATATTTTACTTGAGCAAAAGAAAAACCTTATATTTAGGGTAAAAAAAAGACCCTCTTTCGAGAGTCGTTTTTGTCTTCTTGGTGGGCCTGATTGGACTTGAACCAGCGACCTCGCCCTTATCAGGGGCGCGCTCTAACCAACTGAGCTACAGGCCCGCATGTCTCCTAAAAGACAGCGTTAATAATATACAATAGTGAGTTATAAAAATCAACGAGTATTTTAACAAAGAAAAAAGAGGGAGCAAATGCTCTCTCTTTTGACACTTTTTGATTCGTAAACGAATTAACGTTTGCTGAATTGTGGTGCTCTTCTAGCGGCTTTAAGACCGTATTTCTTTCTCTCTTTTGCACGGGAATCTCTGACGAGCATACCAGCAGCTTTGAGAGTGGAACGATCACAACCGGCTTCTAATAAAGCACGGGCGAGACCAAGACGAATTGCACCGGCTTGACCTGTGAATCCACCACCTTTAACTTCGGCTTTAACATCATACTTATTTTCAGTACCTGTTAAAACTAAAGGTTGTTTGAGGTCCATAACGAGTGTAGCGTAAGGCATATATTCGTTGACATCATGGCCATTGACCACGACTTTACCGGAACCTTCGGTTACATAAACACGGGCGATAGAAGATTTTCTTCTACCTGTGCCGTAATATTGAAGATCTGCTTTCTTTGCCATAATCTAGTTACCTCCTAGAATTTGAGCTCAAGAACTTCGGGTTTTTGAGCTTCATGCTTATGTTCTGGACCAGCATAGACGAAGAGTTTCTTTTCGATTTGACGGCCTAAGCGTCCTTTTGGACACATACCGTGGATGCATCTTTCCACCATTTCGCAAGGATACTTCTCCACCATTTCTTTGGCTGTACGAGTGCGGAGACCGCCATCATAACCAGAGACATTGTAGTATTTCTTGGTTTCTAGTTTATTACCAGAAAGGCCAACTTTTTCGGCGTTGATGATAATAACATAATCACCACAGTCGACATTGGGAGTCCAGGTCGGTTTCACTTTACCTGTTAGGACTTGCGCCACATATGAGCATAATCTTCCTAATGGTTTGTCTGTGGCATCAATGACATACCATTTTCTTTGGATTTCGTTTGCTTTCGCAATTGTAGTTTGACGTTGCATACTGTAAATCCTCCTTTACCAAACTAACTTTTTCCTTACCGGGGACTTCGCTAATTTAGCTTTTGTGCCGTGTAAAATCATACTTGGTTATTATCACCAAGTCAAACATTTATTTATAAAATATAAATTAATGGGGGTTTTGCGTTAATAATTGACATTCCCTAAGGAATATTTAGAGACATCAACACCATCACCGAGAACAGTGCCGCCGACATTTAAACGGATGACTTTGCTAAATGATTTAGTAATGGTTTCTTTTGAATAATCTACATCATTAGCCTCAATATAAGCATCGGAGAAATTATCTCTTACACTAGTAGTATCGTATCTAACATTAATAGCGACATTATTTTGATTAGCGACGATTTGACAAACCGCTTTTACGGTTAATGTTTCTGAATAATAATTATCAGGATTGGGAATTTCTTTTTCTTTATAAGAAATACCAATGGTAAATAATTTCTTTTTAGCGTAGCAAATAAGAGGAGCGTCCTCTAAAACAAAACTCGATAACATTTCATAATGCTCATTAGCATAATTGGTGATGTATTTAGGAGAAATAGCGTGACTAGCCGCAACATAACCACCGAATGTTTCAACAGTATTCAAATCCTGAATAACTTGATAAATCTTATTGTTTTTGTCAGCCACCACAACTTTTTGATTATAGAGTTGATAAACGAGGTTTTCTTGAATAGAAACATTTAAAACACCATCGCTTTTTTCAACTTTGTCATTTTTATCTGTGTCATATAATATGACACTATTGCGTTGATTGTAGTATTTTGCGGTATTAAAGCGCTCTGTCATTTTGGTAACAATATTACCTTTTTCATATTTATGAGTTGTAGTAGTTATTAAAGTTTGGCTGCTTTCCATTTGATAAGAAGTTTTATTGTATTGAATATCCGCAAAACCTAATTCTTTATCTTTATTTTCCACTAAGGCATTAAAAAGGTCTTTACTCACAATATCGTCTTCTGTGTAATTAGCAAAAGATGGTTCTAATGTCTTAGCGTTAGATCCACAGCCAGTTATTAGCATCGAAATAGATGATAAAATAAACAATAAATGACTAATCTTTTTCATAGCATATTTGATTTTACTTTACTGCAATTATTATTGCAATTATAAGGCAAAAAGAAAAGCCGGCGAACCGGCTTCTCAATTATACATATCTATTAGAAGTATGTAACGTAATCAATGATGGTTTGTGAAGCACAATTGCCAACTCTAATGGCGAAGTTCTTACGGAAACCTTCGGTTGTGCCACGGTTGACATAATGCCATCCACCATCGGTAGAACCATCATAGGTTTCACCAAATGGCATCTTGTAGTGAGCAGAATCGGCTACTGGGGTGTAATCATCATATGTGAATAATTGAATGGTATATGATGCGACATCAGCAGGAACATAGAACCAGAATGCGATGGATTCAATGTTGGCATTTTGAGCTTCTGCAACTGCTGGTTTGATAATAAATCTATTACCACCACTTGCATATGGTTTTAATCTAATTGATTCACTACCTTCCATGTAGTAATCACTATTTTGAGTAATGCCATCGGCATTGGTGTAATCAACCCATTTACTACCATCGTGATATTGTCTTAAGAGCATGGTTTGGAGAGCAGTACTTCCTTCCGCGCCTGTTGCTAAAACATTATCTTCGTTTAAAACAACTTCTGAGCTAGTAACATATTGTTTAATATCACCATTGATGCCACTCTTTGGAATGGTAATTGTTCTATTGTCATTACTTAAAGTACCTGTCCAGTTACCAAAGCTAATACCACTATAAGAACCAGAGGTTGTAATGGTAATACTATTACCATCAATGGTATAACCGGTTGGTTCCATATCGGCTCCAGCATAAGCATAAATATGACCATTGGCACCCAAACCAATTTTAACAGAGAACACTTTTTCACCAGCCATTGGGACATTGATTGTGACAGTACCATTGTAACTCTTGGTTATTCTAGTAGCGGTTTGTTCATATTTCTTGGTTGGTTCAAAGACTGGTTGTGTATAGACTGTTATGTCGTCGATTGGCACATAAATGTTTTTAACACTAGTATTTTCAATCATTAAATTGATAGCTTTGACTTGTTTTGATGGATCGATTGCAACTTTGTATTCTGTCCAATCAGAATTGGCAGCAATATAGAAATCTTTAGCGCCGCTACCCATTGTACTAGTTTTTCTATTAGAGTCAGTTAAAACAAAGTTTTCGTAATAAACAACTGCCATCATATGAACTGTTTTATCGGTAAAAGCAGTAGTACAAGCAGTATCGGAATATGCACCGTGTGCCCAGAAGGACAACACGTTTCCGCTACCAAAGTTGTAATGTTGATTTTGATCAAAAGCTTCGATGCTCCAAGCTCTTGTCCATCCATCTTTCCAACCTTTCATAGTTGCAGCTTTGCTGCCACCATGTTTTGCAGCAGTCGTAAGATTTAAATAGTCATCAGAAACTGCGTAATTAAAGTTGGAACCACTAATCCAAGTGGTTGTTCCACCACCGCCGTAATCGCAATAGTAGTTGGCTCTTAATCCACTAGCAGCTTTTCTACCAGCAACAGTATTGGTTGTGTATTTGCCACCTGTTTGAGTATAGCTTTCAAAATCATCAACGACATAGACTCTATTCATTTCTGAAATGTCAGGAGCCATAGCTGCAGCAGCACCAGTTTTTGTTAAGAAAGTCAAAGACTTGTAATTTGCTGATACTGTTCCAGTGTACACAATATTGCCACCGGCTAAAGTGATTGTAAAAGCACCGGCTGCGGTAACAGCGATTGTACCAGTTTGGCCAGCAACAGAAACATTGGCGCCATCTCTAGTTAATGTATAAACATTACTATCGGCACCCATGCCAGTGTAGGTTTCGCCAAGATTTCCTAATGAATATCCTGGTTCAGCATTACATGAATAATTAACTGTCATGTTGGTGATTGTAGTAGCAGCATTGGAATTAGAGATCATCAAATAGTTGGGATGATAATCAAAAGTCAATGGAGTACCACTGGTGAGTTGAACTTTTTTACCATAAACAGTGGAATCACCACCAACGCCAGCTTGAACATATAATGTTCCACCTGTGTAGTTAATTGTTAAAGAAGTAATGTCTGTCACACGGCCACCATAAGCGGCTGCATCGCTGAAATTATAAATTTTGCCAGATGGAGCTAATACTAAATTGTTATCGCCATCTAACTTAGCAAGATAATATTGCATGACAGGCATATAACCTTTTCCAAAACCTTGTTCAACATTTAGTTGGTATTCCGAAGAATTTAATTCAGACATCGCAAATACTGTGCTGTTCAAAGTTAGAGAATAGTTATCTGCTTTAACACTTTTTTGTTTGGAAATATTATTATTCGCAAACACAGCAGCACCCATAGCTAATGGAATGGCCAAAAAAGCTACGAGGCCACCAAAGAAAAATCTTTTCTTCATAATATCTTTTCTCCTTACCTATAAGGTAAAGCAAATTTCAACAATATTAAACAAAAAACTAGTAAACAAAAAAGGACTTTGATATTTATATCAAAATCCCTAGTAAAGTTTACTAAATAGTTTACAATGTTTACTAATTATTGAACATTTGTGTAAACATTTTGAACGTCTTGAAGTTCGTCTAACATATCGCAAAGTTCATCATATTTGCGTTTGTCTTCTGGATCATCAAGAGTGATGGGTTCATTGGGTAAGAATGTGATTTCTGCAACATCAAATTCTTTAATTCCCATGTCCGCGAGAACGTCTCTTGCTTGGCCAAAGGCGGCGGGTTCAACAAGAACTTCAATGTTTCCGTCTTCTTCAGTAACTTCTCTCACATCAACATCGGAGAGAATGAGATTTTCTTCTACTTCATCTCTATTGTTTCCTTTGAATGAAAAGATACCAGTTTCTGTGAAGTTGAATAATGTGGAGCCTAAGTGGCCACCTTTTTTGGTTATGGCACTTCTCACTTCGACGAGGGCTCTATTAGAGTTATCGGTTAATGTGTCAATGATAAATAAGGAACCACCAGGGCCAAAAGCCTCGTATCTTCCGGCGGAATAAGCTTCTGCAGAACCACCTTTAGCTTTTTGAATCGCTCTATCGATAACATCTTTGGTGACATTTTGTCCTCTCCATTTTTCGATAGCGGATCTTAACGCTAAATTCATTTCTGGGTCAGCTTCTCCAGATTTGGCCGCCATGTAAATTTCTTTACTGGCTCTCATAAATAATGCACTTCTTTTGGCAGCGGTAGCAGCCATAGCTTTCGCTCTTACTTCATGTGCTCTTCCCATAGTATTTTCCTTCTTTCGTTGTAAGATTTTATCAAAAAACCTCTAAAAAGTGAATATCAATACAATACATCTAATAAGAATAAACCTTCGCTAGGTGCTTTGTAGGAAACGATATTCCTTTTCTCGATATTATCTAACCTTTCTTTAATAAAATTAATATCCTCTTTATTTTGAGAAATGGCAATAGCGGTACCAATGATATATCTAATCATGTAGCGCATGAACCCATTTCCTTTTAATATAATAGACATTCTATCGCCATTATCTAGACATTTTATTTCATAAATCTCTCTCACAAATTCCCCTTCATCTTCTTCTTTAGAAGTGAAGTTTTGGAAATTGTGTTTGCCCACGAATAATTGTAGTGCTTCTTTAAATAAAGAAATATCACATGGTTGAGGGATTGTGGCTTCTAATTCATTTTGAAAAACATCGCGATGACCAAAACGAATGTTGTATTGATAAACTTTTGTTTTAGCACTATAACGGGAATGGAAATCATCATCCACTTTTTCTAATGAATTGATATAAATATCATCCGGTAATAAACAGTTGACTGAGTATAGAAGTTTATCTAAATCAACTTCTTTATCAACATCAAAATGAAATGTTTGACCTTTGGCATGGACACCAGCATCAGTGCGACCACTTCCATAAATAGCAATTTGAGTATTTAAAATTTGTGAAAAGACCTTTTCGATTGTCTCTTGAACACTCGGTGCGGATGTCTGCTTTTGCCATCCTTGATAGCGGGTTCCTTTATAACTTACTCGTCCAAAAATACGCATAATTCACACTCCTAAAAACCGGGGTTAATATGGAATAAAAACTCGATAATATTGAGTCCATTTTCCATTCTCTTGTCAAAGATAAAGAGGGTTAAAATTCCACCGAAAATTGCGCCGCATAAAACAAAGCCAATAATGTCTCTCCAAGAGAACTTTAAAACACGATATCTTGTGCGTTTGGCTTTGGGGTCATAACCTCTTGCTTCCATAGCGTTAGATAATTCTTCACTTCTTTCAATCGCGGAGATGAAAAGAGGAATTATCAAAGATATAATGGCTTTTATACGTTTGCCGAATCTTCCATGGTTAAAATCAACACCACGAGATGCTTGGGCTTTCATAATACGATCTGTTTCATCTAACAATGTTGGAATGAATCTTAAGGCAATGGAAAGAGTCATAGCGATTTCGCTAACAGGAAAACGAATCACTCTTAATGGGAACATATACCATTCAAAGGCATATGTTAAATCCATGGGTTTTGTCGTAGCAGTTAGCATCATGGTTAAAGAAATCATCATGATTAATCTTAAGATTATGTAACCACTTTGATAGATACCTGCCCAATAAACGGCAAAGGTGCCAATATAAAAAGCTACAGGCGTTCCTACATAGGTCTGCATAGGGATAAATATATATGCTGCCATGAGGATGATAATTAATAACCACATCGTAGCCATACTTCTAAAAAGTTCTATAAAATTAATACGAGATATTATCATAAAGATAATAATGGCAAGTAATATCACACCACTTAAAATCAATGTGGTAGACCAATAGGTGAATTGTAAGAAAATAGCCACCATTAAAAGGATAAGAATAAGAATCTTATTTCTCGGATCCATTCTATGGACAAATGTATTCCTTGGAGAATAACGGCCAAATGTAATCTTACTCATGGTCTTTTCTCCAATCTTTGATTTGAGCAATTAAATCGTCGCTATTTTTAATCGTGGATAAATCTAATGGAATGCCTTTAGATTTTAAAGCTAAGCCTAATCGATATAAGGCCGGAACTTCAATTGCCATTTCTTCGGTGTAATTTTCAAATAAATGGTTTGGTTCACCATCATATAAAACTTGTCCGTTATGCAAAACAACGGCTTTTTGACAGTATTTCATGACAATATTCATGTCGTGAGTGACCAAAATAATAGTTTTGCCATTCTTGTGCATTTCTTGCACTAACGACATGATATCTTCAGTTCCTTTAGCATCTAATCCAGCGGTGGGTTCATCAAGGACAAGAATCTCTGGATCAATAGCTAAAATCCCTGCAATAGCCACGCGTCTTCTCTCTCCACCAGATAATTCAAAAGGTGATTTTTGATAATAACTTTCATCAATACCAACACTGGTCAAAGCTTGTTTTGCTCTTTCGTTTGCGTCTTTTTGATTTAAGCCAAAGTTGTGTGCTCCAAAAGCAACATCTTTTAATACTGTTTCTTCAAATAATTGATATTCTGGGAATTGGAAAACAATAGCGACTTTCTTTCTAAGTTGGTGAATCTTTTTATTCTTTCTCTTTTTGCTAGTAACAACAAATTCATCAACATGGATTTCACCAGAAGTTGGAATCAATAAAGCGTTAAGATTTTGCACCAAAGTGGATTTGCCACTTCCCGTTTCTCCAATAAGTGCAGTAAAACTGCCTTCTTCGAATGAGATGGTTACGTTATCTAAGGCATTAACACCTTTGGTGTATGAATATAAGAGATTCTTTACTTGGATTGCCATATTGCCTCCGCTAAAGAATCAATATTATCCGCTTTGGTATCAATACCGATTTCTTTTAATTTGTTTTGCATTTCTAATACAAATGGTGTGGATAAATGAAGTTGAGCAAAAACATCACGGTGGGCAAACATATCTTCTGGTTTTCCATCGAAAGCTACCTTTCCTTTATTTAGAGCAATTACTCTTTGGCTAGTATATGCTTCTTCAATATCGTGAGTGATGGAAATTATCGTCAAATCCCCACTATTTTTGCGTAATTCAGTTATTAATTCCGTTATTTCTCTCTTGCCTTTTGGATCAAGCATAGAGGTGGCTTCATCTAAGATAAGAATTTTGGGAGCTAATGCTAAAGCGCCCGCAATAGCCACACGTTGCTTTTGTCCTCCGGAAAGATGAGATGGCTCTTTTTTTAGGTATTCATACATGCCCACTTTTTTAGCGTAATCTTCAACAATTGCCGCCATATCTTTATGGGGAACAAGATGGTTTTCTAAACCAAAAGCTATGTCATCTTCGACAGTGGCACCAATAAACTGATTGTCCGGATTTTGAAACACTAACGCCATATTCTTTCGAATTGTTGGCGCTGTTTTATTTGTTAGTTTGACATCATTAATGATAATGTCTCCACCGCTAGGTGCTATTAATCCCACTAGCAATTTGGCTAATGTGGATTTACCAGACCCGTTATGACCAACGATGGAAACATATTCGCCCTTATTTATAATAAGGGAAACATCATCTAATGCCTTGGAATCGTTATCGTATGAAAAACTTAAGTTTTTTAGTTCAATGACAGCCATGCAAGTAATTATATCATAGCATTAGCTAGTTATAATTACGTTTTTTCATATTTTGCACGAATGCTTTTTGAAATCTCTTTACGATATATTGAATATGGCGATAATCTAGGTGCACATTTTGGCGAATTTCTCTTAGACTGTAATCATTTAAATATAGGTTAATTATCAATCTGTCAATTTCCTTCTTAAAAGATGCAATTATTTCATCCTTCACAATGCGAATTTCTTCACGGAATAATTTCTCGGAAACGCTGCGATCAATTTCTCCAACTTCTTCACACAATTGCACACCGGAATCTTTTTCGTCATCAATGGATATGGTGTTTTGATATTCGTATCGAGTGAGATATGAATTTTCTTTGAAATAACGAACGACATCATTCAACGCTATTGTCTTCCAATACCCATAAAATCCAATGCTGAATTCCGTATATGACTTAATGGCTCTTGGTAAGGAGCTAAAAGCCACTTGACGATATTCTTCCAAACTTATTCCACTATTTGGGTGCTCGATATTAAAATCATATGCGACACGCCAAGCATAGAAATTGTATCTTTCAAACAATATGTTTGATGCTGATATATTTCCCTGATGAATAAGAAAAAGAAGATCTTCATCTAACAAATTCTGATTTGGTTGCAAAAGAAAGCCTCCTTTCTAGGGAGGCCGCCATTTGTTATTGACGTATTTTGCTTAACAGTATTCCTGCTGCCACAGAAGCATTTAAGGAATTGACATGTCCAAACTGCGGTATTTTGACAACATAGTCAGAATTTTGCAGTACCAAGCGAGAGACACCTTGCCCTTCGCTTCCTATAACTAAACCGACTTTAAAGTCATACTTTAAGTCTTGGTAATTGATTTTTGCACTTCCATCGGTGGCAACAATCCAGAATCCTTCTTCTTTCAACTTGGTAATAGCTTGGTTGAGATTGTTAACCAAACAAACGGGTACGTAGTTAATTGCGCCTGCGGATGCTTTCGCTACGGTCGCATTTAATGGTACTTGGTTATGTTTCCCCATTACAATTCCCGCCACATCAAAAACATCACAGCTTCGCAAAATAGCACCTAAGTTGTGAGTGTCGTTGATTCCGTCCAAAAGGACGATAATAGGATTATCTTTCTTTTTAGCGATTTGAATAACTGATTCAAAAGAATAATATTCATAATCTCTAATCTCCGCTGCGACTCCTTGATGCACGCCATTACACATTTTATCTAATTCGCTATTTGTTACTTTAGTAACTGGTAAATGACTGTCTTGTATAAGTTTAAGGAGCTCAGTATGCGAAAATGTATTAGATAAATATATTTTTTTAATCCTTTGAGCTTTTATTGCCTCGCGAATGGGGTTTCTCCCAAAAATAATGAGGTTATTTAAAATCTTTTCCATAATTTAATCAATACCTACATTATTCCTTTGTTTGCGAGAATTTGACGTATTTCATCGCTTCTAGCGTAGTTTTGTTGCGCTTTAGTATCCAAATATTCTTGATACAATTCTTTGTCTTCTTGGGACATTTTTGTGTATTTAATATCCAAACCCAAAACATAGAACATATCAGTTAATGTTTTAAACAAATTATTTAATTTAACCAAATCAGCGTCTTTAGTTCTCACTAATTGATTGGCTTCTTTTAGGACGTTATATAATTCCGCGAGAGCATTCGCAGTATTTAAATCATCTGCTAAGGCATTAATGAAACCTTCAATATATAAAGGTTTACCATCTTCTAAACTAATATAATTAGTTTGGAGTTTTAATGCCATTTGTTTATAGGCCATTTGCATCTTGTTGATTTCTTGGGTGGCTGCTTTCACGGTGTCTTCAGTAAAGTTAACTGGCTGACGATAATGGGCGGATAAGATAACTAATCTAGTAACTGGTCCACCATATTGATTAATCATGTCTTTGGCATAGATAACATTACCTAAGCTCTTAGACATCTTTTCATTTCCAAAATTGATAAAAGCATTGTGCATCCAGTAGTTGGCAATTTTATTGCCATGCATAGCACTTGCTTGGGCAATTTCATTTTCATGATGGGGGAATTTTAAATCATATCCACCACCGTGAATATCAATAAAGTGATCTGGGAAGATGGTATCAATCATGACACAACATTCGGTATGCCAGCCTGGTCTTCCACGTCCCCATGGTGATTCCCAATTAATCCCCACATCTGTTTTCTTCCATAAGGCAAAATCTAACGGTGATTCTTTTTTGCTATTTTCTTCGACACGAGCTCCTGCGATTAAATCTTCCGTGTTAATTCCGGAAAGAGCACCGTAATCTTTTATCTTACTAACTCTAAAGTAAACATCACCATCAACTACATAAGCAGCATCTAATTTTACTAATGCATCTACATACTGAATTATCTTTTGAATATATTCCGTCACCTTTGGTGTAATTGTGGGAATATCGCTGCCTATCAATTTAGTTACATTCTTAAATTGTTCGATATAGAACTCGGTTAATTCCTTTTCTGTCTTACCTTCTGTTTGAGCAGCTTTAATAATTTTGTCATCGACATCAGTAAAGTTACTAACATAAGTAACATCATATCCGACATATGATAAAAAGCGGCGTAATGTATCGAACACGACGACTGGACGCATATTACCTATATGTGGGTAATTGTAGACCGTAGGTCCACATACATACATAGAGACATTGCCATCATGGATGGGCTTGAACTCTTGTAATGAATTAGTTAAGGAATTGTAGAATGTAATTTTCATAATCATATTGCCTCATAGGCACTTTTCAATTTTATTATTAATAAACCTTGATGTCTATTAACTTTAAGAAAAAAGGACCAAATATTTGGCCTTTATTCTTTATTTCTTCAATAATCTTAAGTGTTTTTGTGACCTTTTTATGACAATTTCTCCAAACGCTGGTCCGATAATTCGATTATCGACGGATATCAATGCACTTGTTCGTTCATCAACTTCGAGAATTATTTGATTATCACTGACAATTTTTGGACCTTCTTTTGCAAAGTGTGGGCAGATAGGTGTGACAATTAAATCAGTGGAAAGAGGGTCAATAATTGGTCCTCCCGCTGCTTGATTATATGATGTAGAACCTGTAGCAGTAGAGACGATCACTCCATCACCTTTCCAGGTGCCAATATCTTTCACTCTCACTTCAATAGACCGAGTGGGATTTTCTTTTAAAATACAAATGTCATTAATACCGACTTCACCAGCATATTCCACAAGTGTTCTTTTTGTTTCTTTTAGATTTTTGAAGTCATCTATAGTTAAATTAGGAATTTCTTCCATTTTAAAAGCACATAAATAACCTAGGTGACCCGCGTTTATACCCACAATCGGTTTTTCGTATTTAATAGCTGTCTGTCCTAATTTTAATAGAGTGCCATCTCCTCCAATAGATACCATTAAATCACATTCTGAAACAGAATGAGTGACCTCACCTATTTTCAAAAGATAGTTTTTAACTATTTTTTCATTTTCAGGGTATTTAGCATTTAAATAAAACTTCATATTATTTCAATAAATCTTTGGCTATAGCGGCAGCAGCTTTTTTGCCAGCCCCCATAGCTAGAATAACAGTAGCAGCACCAGTAACAGCATCTCCACCGGCATAAATATGAGGACGAGAAGTTAATCCTGTCTCTTCATCGGCAACTATTCCACCCCATTTTTGGGTTTCTAATCCTTCGGTTGTTGATTTAATTAAAGGATTAGGGCTAGTACCTAATGACATAATAACTTCGTCGGTTTCTATATCAAATTCAGAATTAGGGATTTCGACTGGTCTTCTTCTGC
This sequence comes from Caryophanales bacterium, assembly GCA_016280685.1. Next base: position 21,388 of record JAEEHE010000055.1, on the reverse strand, counting down.
CAGAAGCATCAGGTTCTCCTAACTCCATCTTAATACAGGTGATAGATTTTACACATCCGTTTTCATTTCCATTAATTCTTACAGGATTGGTTAAGAAAGCAAAATTAATTCCTTCTTCCATGGCATGTTCAACTTCTTCCATTCTCGCTGGTAATTCACTTCTTGTGCGACGATAGACAATAGTGACATCGCCGCCTAATCTCTTAGCACTTCTTGCGGCATCCATAGCGACATTGCCACCACCAACAACAGTGACTTTTTTAGCACGATTAACTGGTGTGTCGGAATGTTCTTGATAGGCTTTCATCAAATTGATTCTTGTTAAAAACTCATTAGCGGATAAAACACCTTTAAGTCCTTCACCAGGAATATTCATGAACTTTGGTAATCCGGCACCGGAACCAATATAAATAGCTTCGTATCCCTCTTCAAATAACTCATCAATAGTTAAAGTTTTTCCAATAACAACATTGGTTTGAATATCCACATCTAAAGCTTTTAAATTGTCAACTTCTTTTTGCACAATAGCCTTGGGCAAACGGAATTCAGGAATGCCATAAACAAGCACGCCACCGGCCACATGAAGGGCTTCAAATATCGTGACTTTAAAGCCTTGTTTAGCTAAATCACCAGCACAAGTTAAACCTGATGGACCACTTCCAATAATAGCCACTTTATGACCATTTTGTTGGGGTTTTGCAAGGATTTCTTTATTATTTTGATTATGATAATCCGCTACGAATCTTTCTAGTCTACCAATACCTACGGGGTCGGATTTAACGACGGGATTCTTGCCACGAACACAATAACACTCACATTGACTTTCTTGAGGACAAACACGGCCACATACAGCAGGTAAAGAAGATGATTCAGAAATGATTTTATACGCTCCTTCAAAGTCCTTTTCTTTCACACGAGCAATGAATTCAGGAATGTCAATATGAACTGGGCATCCATTAACGCATGGTTTAGTGGGACAGTGTAAACATCTTTCTGCTTCTGAGATAGCCATTTCTTCTGTATAACCAGTCGCCACTTCAAAAAAGTTTGTGGCTCTAACTTTTGGATCTTGAGTGGGCATCTCATGCTTTTTGGGGGTCATATTAGGCATAACTATTTGACCTCCTTTTTATATAAGTTGCATGTCTCTTCATAAGCGTGTCTTTCAAAGTCACAATACTGACGGCTTCTACTGATAGCCTCATCAAAATCAACTTCATATCCATTGAAGTCTGGGCCATCAACACAGGCAAATTTCATTACTCTCTTACCATCTTGGATAAGAGTTAAACGACAGCCACCACACATACCAGTGCCATCGATCATGATGGGATTCATACTGACTGTAACTGGAACTTCATATGGTTTTGCCGTTAAAACGACATATTTCATCATAATAAGAGGGCCAATAGTAATGATTAAATCAAATCTACGATGATCTTCTTCTAATAATTCTTTTAAAGGAATAGTAACGTTACCTTTTCTTTCATAAGAACCATCATCAGTCATCACGATTAATTCATTACTAGCGGCTTTAAATTCATCTTCAAGTATTAATAAGTCTTTGTTTCTAAAACCAATAATAGAAGTCACATGGGCGCCTAAGCGATGGAATTCTTGTGCGATTGGCATCGCAATAGCGCATCCTACGCCTCCGCCTATGATACATACTTTTTTAATATTTTCTGTATGAGTGGGAACTCCTAAAGGACCCACAAAATCAGCGATATATTCGCCTTCTTCTTTATGTTTTAGTTTCTCCGTTGTCGCGCCTACAACTTGGAATATTATTTTCGTTGTTCCTTTTTCTTTGTTGACTCCGGCAACAGTTAAAGGGATTCTTTCTCCGTTTTCATTAACACGCAAAATAATGAATTGACCTGGCTTTGCTTTTTTGGCAACAAGCGGAGATTCAATTTCCATTTGCACCACTGTGGGATTAAGAAACTTTTTAGAAACAATTTTATACATTGCTACATGCTTTCTTTCTAACCATAATTGTCTTTATTTTTTGTTTCAATTGCAAGTAAATGAGTTTGCTAGGTTAAAGACATAAATAATAGTTAGAAAAACAAAAAGTCATTTCTAGATACTGAAATGCGTTTTTTAGTCCTTGCGCATATCCATTTTATATATTAATAAAAGTATTGAAGAGAAAGAGAATAACACAATGTAGGACAACAGGTATTTTTAGTATTTTTCAACACCAAATTTTGCATTTTTAGACAGTGTATAAATTTCTCTTTTTTTTGCTTGTCAATGTTATCTATATTTATATATTATTTACCTACCCGCTTTTACAGGAGAGAGTATTAGTGTGGATACGTATAATCGAAATCATCAAAATTTAATTTAGATATTTTTCTATCACCAATCAAAGGAGAGCTACTTATGTTAAATGTAAAGAAAAGAGATGGCGCTATTCAGCAGTTTGACGTCAAGAAAATCGAAGCTGCTATTGAAAAAGCATTCGCCGCGGAACATAAATTCTCTAACCCTGACATCATTGAAATGTTGGCTTTAAGAGTGACCGCCGAATTCAGTAAGAAAATTAGAAACGATATTATTGATATAGAAGATATACAAGATGCTGTGGAAGTGGTTTTAATTCAAGCCGGTTATGTCGATGTTGCTAAATGTTACATCCTCTATCGTCAAAAGCAAACCGAAATTAGAAATTTAAAAGCCACAAACCTCGACTATAAGAAAGTTATTGATAACTACATCAAAGTCAGTGACTGGAGAGTTAAAGAAAATTCCACAGTTACTTATTCTGTTGGTGGATTGATTTTATCAAACTCTGGTGCTGTTACCGCGAACTATTGGTTAAGTGAAATCTATGATCCAGAAATCGCAGAAGCTCATAGAAACGCTGATATTCATATTCATGACTTATCCATGTTCACCGGTTATTGTGCTGGTTGGTCATTAAAACAATTAATCCAAGAAGGTTTAGGTGGTGTCGTTGGTAAAATTACCTCCGCTCCTGCTAGACACTTATCCACCCTTTGTTATCAAATGGTGAATTTCTTAGGCATTATGCAAAACGAATGGGCTGGCGCACAAGCCTTCTCCAGTTTTGATACTTATTTAGCTCCCTTTGTTAAAAAAGACAACTTATCTTATCAACAAGTCAAACAATGCATTCAATCCTTCATCTATGGTGTTAATACACCATCAAGATGGGGTACACAAGCTCCATTCACCAACATTACTCTCGACTGGGTGGTTCCTAATGATATGGCCGAACTCAACTGTATCGTCGGCGGTGAAGAATTAGATTTCAAATATAAAGATTGTGTGAAAGAAATGGCGATGGTCAACAAAGCCTTTATCGAAATCATGATCGAAGGTGATGCGAATGGACGTGGATTCCAATATCCAATCCCAACTTATTCCATTACCAAAACATTTGACTGGTCTGAAACCGAAAATAATAAATTATTATTCGAAATGACCGCAAAATACGGCACCCCTTATTTCTCTAACTACATCAATTCCGATATGGAACCAAGCGATGTTAGAAGTATGTGCTGCCGTTTAAGATTAGACTTACGTGAACTCAGAAAGAAATCCGGTGGTTTCTTCGGTTCTGGTGAATCCACTGGTTCTGTCGGTGTTGTCACCATCAATATGCCAAGATTAGGCTATTTAGCTAGAGATGAAAAAGATTTCTATGAAAGATTAGATAAAATCATGGATCTCTCTGCGAGAAGCTTAAAAATCAAACGTAACGTCATCACCAATATGTTAGAAGCTGGCTTATATCCTTATACAAAGAGATATTTAGGCACCTTCAATAATCACTTCTCCACCATTGGTTTAGTGGGTATGAACGAATGCTGCTTAAATGCCAAATGGGTGAGACAAGATTTAACACATCCAGAAGCGGTGAAATTCACCAAAGATGTTTTAAATCATATGAGAGAAAAGTTATCTGATTACCAAGAACAATATGGTGATTTATATAACTTAGAAGCTACACCTGCCGAATCCACCGCTTATCGTTTAGCTAAACACGATAAAGCCAGATATCCCGATATCATCACCGCTAGTGAAAATGGCAGAACTCCATATTACACTAACTCTTCTCACTTACCAGTCAGTTATACTGACGATGTCTTTAGAGCGTTAGATATCCAAGATGGATTACAAACTCTTTATACATCTGGTACCGTTTTCCATACCTTCTTAGGACAAAAATTACCAACCTGGAAAGCTTGTATGAATTTAGTGAGAAAGATCGCGGAAAACTATCACATTCCTTATTACACCATGTCCCCAACTTATTCCGTTTGTAAAGATCACGGTTATTTAGAAGGTGAACAATATATTTGTCCACAATGTGGTCAAAGAACCGAAGTCTATTCCAGAATCACTGGTTACTATAGACCTGTTCAAAACTGGAATGATGGTAAATCTGAAGAATTTAGAAATAGAAAAACTTATATTCCTGAAACGTCCGTCTTATCTCATGGTGTTTTAAGCGAAGAAGCCGTTGTGGAACAAGTTATTGAAGCTTCTTTAGAAGAAATTACTTTATTCGCCACAAAGACATGTCCAAACTGCAAAATGGCTAAGATTCTTTTAGACAAAGCTGGAATTAAATACAAAGTCGTTGATGCAGAAGAAAATCCTGATTTAACAAAGAAATATAATATTCATAAAGCTCCAACTTTATTAGTGCCAACTGAAGATGGTTTTGAAGCTTTTGAAAACGCTAGCAACATCAAAGGATATATCGAAAGTAGAGCCTAATTATGTTTGATGTCATCATTATTGGAGGAGGACCCGCAGGAATGGGTGCGGCTCTCAATTTATTGAGAAGCGGCCGTACTGTTTTAATCCTGGAAAAAGAAGCCTTTGGCGGACAAATGGCTACTTCTCCAAGAATTGAAAACATCCCCGGAATTAAATCGATTTCCGGTATGGAGTTCTCTGATCAATTATTTGAACAAATCACCGAATTAGGTTCGGAATTCGAATTAGGGGAAGTCGCCAAAATTAAAAAAGATGAAAACGGCAATTTCCTAGTCACTACTTCTTTTGATACATATGAGGCTAAAGCCGTTGTTATCGCTACTGGTTGTAGTCATCGCGCAATGGGCTTACCAAAAGAAGAAAAATTCGTTGGTAAAGGTATCTCTTATTGCGCAGTTTGCGATGGAGCTTTCTATAAAGGAAAAGAAATCTCTATTATCGGTGACGCTAATACTGCATTACAATATGCCTTATTGTTATCTAATTACTGTACAAAAGTACATATGTATTGCTTATTTGATAAGCTTTTTGCCGATAAAATACTTATTGATAGAGTTTTATCAAATGACAAAATTGATATTACTTATGAAGTCAATTTAGAAGAATTTATTGGCGTTGATCATTTAGAAGGATTAAGGTTCCATTCCAATAAAGATGATACTGATTTCACAGTAAAGACTGAAGGTGTATTTATCGCTATCGGACAAATTCCTCATAATGAACCATTCAAAGATATTGTTAATCTCAATGAAAAAGGATTCATTATTACAGATGTGAATATGGGAACTCGTGAACCTGGTATATTTGCAATAGGCGATTGTCGAGAAAAGACCGTAAGACAAGTTAGCACAGCATTAGGCGATGCTTCTGTCGCTGCAGTAAGTGTTGATAGATATTTAAGAAGCAAATAAGAAAAACCTCGCATTTTGCGGGGTTTTCTTTACTACTCAATAACAGGTCAAATTTGAAACATCTTTTTAACTTCTTCTAGTGAATATGATTTGTGGTTCTTATTATAATCATCTAAAGCTTCCTTGATTTCAGTTGCCATTTCATAATCATCAACAATCTTTTCAAGCAAAGCCTTTTTCATAAGTTCCTCAATGGGAATAATACGACATTTAGCATAAGTTTCCATCAATTCATACTCATCATCTGTTAATGTGACAGTGATGGTCATTTGTACTTGCCTCCTTTCTTATTTCAATATCAATAACCTCTCAATTCCACTTTATCAACGTATTTCAATAATATTTCTTTAAACTTATTTGCGGTTTCTTCATCAACTTCATGAAGGCCTCTTTGAATACAACCATCACGATCGACAAATTTTTGTAGATATAAAACTTTAGCACCTTTTATTAAACAACCAAGAGAATCCATGTCTTCTATTTTATGGAATTCATCCACTAATGTGGTACGAAATTCATATGCAATTCCTGCTTCTTTTAATAAATTGATACTCTTTTTAATAGCGGACATATCAACTTGTTTAACACCTGATGTAATAGCATATTTTTCTTCACTATTTTTAATATCCATAGCGACATAATCAATTAATCCTAATTTAATGTATTGTTCCACTAAATCGGGATTAGTGCCGTTCGTGTCTAATTTAATTTCATATCCTAATGATTTAATATCTTTTAATTTATCCACTAAACCAGGAAGCAAAGTAGGTTCTCCGCCTGATACCACGACAGCATCAAGCATGCCTCTACGAAGTTTTAAATAATCCATTACTTCATTCCAAGGAATGGTTTCATCGCTTTCTAAAACAGTTAAACCATTATGACAAAATGGACATCTAAAATTACAGGCCTTAGAAAAAAGAACACAAGACATCCTATCTTGATAATCTAATAAAGATAATTTATCTAATCCGACAAAATCATTGGTCATACCTACAATTATAACTACTTTTTTCTAAAATATTAGAAATATTATATCTCCTCATGAAATAGTTTGTTAAAATAAGGGCACTATGAAAAGCAATATTTCCTGGGATGAATATTTTATGGGTATCGCCGTGCTCTCGGCGATGCGTTCAAAAGATCCCAACACCAAAGTCGGAGCGTGTATTGTCGATGATGACCATAAAGTGGTTAGCATTGGCTATAACGGTATGCCTATGGGCTTACCCGAAGAAGAACTTTCTTGGAACAAAGGGGAAGGATTAGATAGCAAATATTTATATGTTTGCCACGCAGAATTTAATGCGATACTAAATACCAGAAATGGTTCTTCTGTGAAAGGTGGAACATTATATGTCACCTTATTCCCATGTAACGAATGCGCAAAAGCGGTCATTCAAACCGGAATTAAAGAAATCGTCTATGTAGAAAATAAATATGCTGATACCACAGGTGTACAAGCATCTTTAAAAATGCTCACTTTAGCGGGTATTAAGATTAGACAATATGTCGGTAGATTACCAGAAATCGAGTTTAAGCCAAATGAATATAAAAGAATACGTTAAATTTAGAAAAGAAGAAATTAAGCAATTAATCGCGGGTATGGAAAGAAAACCCCATATCACTATTGTGCAATTAAATGAAGATGCTGCGAGTAATGCTTATGTTAAAGGCAAATTAAAAGATGCTGAAGAATTAGGTGTGGTCGCTACATTAGAAAAGCTCCCCATCGATACAAGTGAAAAAGACTTATTAGCTTTTATTGATAAATTAAATAAAGATGATAATGTTGATGGTTTTATCGTTCAAATGCCTTTACCCAAACAAATTAGTGAAGATAAAGTCAAATTAGCGGTGGCTCCCGAAAAAGATGTTGATGGATTCCATCCATTAAGTAGATTAGCCCCTTGTACCCCTAAGGGCATTATGAATTATCTACATTTTGAAAATGTTCTATTAAGTGGAAAGAACGCTTTAGTCATAGGAAGAAGTAATATTGTCGGAAGACCCATGGCCAAACTCTTATTAAACGAGAGTTGTAACGTCACAGTGGTCCATAGCAAGACGAAACCAGAAGACATGGCAAATTATATTAGGAATGCCGATATCATCGTCGTAGCCATCGGAAAAGCGGGTTTCTTGGACAATCGCTTCCAATATAAAGAAGACGCAACTATCGTAGATGTCGGTATTTCCAGAGACGAAACAGGATTACATGGTGACGCGATTCCTGACTTACCAGTTAAATTACAAACTCCTGTTCCTGGCGGAGTGGGATTATTAACTCGTTTAGCGTTATACGAAAACTTATTAGATATCGTTAACAATCAAAAATAGGCAGTAAATACTGCCTATTTTTTAATTACTAGTATCTTAGAATGGTTTTATTCCATTTTGAATTTCCCACAATTCTTTGGGATTCATTACCATTAATTGAGACTCTGTGAAATCTTTCACATTATTTGTCACTATGCCACTAACGCAATTTATTTTTGCTGTCTCGTATAAAACGGCATCTTCATAATCGTTAAAAGGAAGATTTAAACTATATGTTAATTCCCCTTTTATAAGAGGTAAAATTTCAAACATATTTAAAATAACAGAAATGATTCTTCTTCTTTCATGATTATCGGGAATATATCTTCTTAAAACATAATAAATATCTGTTATTTGTTTAGAAACTAAATAACCCTTTATTTCCCCTGAAGTAACCCTTCTAAGCAAATCTCGAGAGTGAATATTCCCAGTAGTACGGCCGGAAAGGGCATCAATTATGACATTTGTGTCAAAAAGAAAACCATTAGCCTCTTTCATATGGATCTTCTCCAAATGTAGCATCTTCTGGCAAAACACCAAAAATGCTTTCCAAATCCCTCATTTTCTTAATTTGTATTGGCTGAAGGGAATAAATTGGCTTGCCGTGATTGGTAATAATGATTTCTTCTTTTTCTGCTAATTTATTATATTTTCCAAAATTTCTTTTGAATTCAGTAGATGTAATTGTGCACATATTGATTTTCCTTTCGCACATTTATTTTATTATAATTCGCACATTTTGTCATTAGTTTTATGAACAATAAAAAGCCCACGCATCAAGCATGGGCTTTATTTGTAAATAAGGATTATTCAACCCAAGTCACTAAGACGATGGGAGCATCATCACCACGACGGTTACCGAGTTTTAAGGCTCTGGTATAACCACCTTGACGAGCGCTCATCTTAGGACCGATTTCGTTAAATAAGACATCAAGAGCGGAGACACCGGCTTCGTTAGAGATATTTCTCACGAATCTAGCGGCTTGTCTTTTCGCATTCATCACATCTTCTTTTTTGGTTAATGTAACTAAACGATCAGCTTCTTTAACGACATCTTTTCCGGTCGCGGCTGTCACTTTGACATGACCTTTTAAGATTAAGTCAGTGACGACGTTACGGAGCATGTTTTCATATTTACTCTTGGTATAAGCGGCTTTGAATCTGACACCGGTTTTACCATGAACATTTTTTCTACCTTGTGCTGGCATAAACTTTCCTCCTATTCAAAGTCTCTAAATGAGAGACCGATTGCGGCGAGTTTCTCTTTAATTTCTTTAAGAGATTTCTTACCGAGGTTTTTCACCTTCATCATATCTTCTTCAGTTCTCTCAGTTAATTCCAAGACGGTTTGGATATTCGCTCTCTTTAAGCAGTTATAGCTACGGACAGAGAGGTCGAGTTCTTCAATGGTGATATTTTCGTATTTGTTTTCTTCCACTTGAACTTCATCTTTTTCGATGTTGATATCGCGGGTAATATCAGCGACATCCATGAATTTGTTGAAGTGATCAATGAGAATCTTCGCAGACATAGCGAGAGCTTCTTGAGGAAGAATGCTTCCATCGGTCCAGATTTCGATTGTTAATTTATCAAAGCGAGAATCATGACCAACACGGGTATTGTCCACTGTGTAGTTAGCTTTTCTCACTGGAGAATAGTTACTATCGGTAGCAATAGCGCCTAATTGGAGACCGGAATGGATGACTTTGTTTTGTTCGCCAGTGATATAACCACGGCCATTACGGGCGTGTAATACCATATGTAAGGAGCCACCTTCCACGACATTAGCGATCACTAAGTCAGGATTGATAACTTCTACAGAACTGGGGCAAACGATATCAGCGCCTGTGACGACCTTGGGGCCTTCAACGTTGATTTCAAGTCTCTTATTGCCTTCTTCATTTGCGTCAATACGCAAGACGAGATCTTTTAAATTTAATATGATGCTTGTGACATCTTCTTCCACACCGGGAAGAGCGGTGAATTCGTGACGAGCACCTTCCACCTCTACGGCATATAAGCTAGCGCCTGGTAAGCTAGAGAGTAAGACTCTTCTAAGAGCGTTACCGATAGTTAAGCCAAATCCTCTTTCGAGGGGTTCGATGACGAAACGGCCATAGTTTTCAGTTCCGTCATAATCTGCTTGGGTAATACCAAATCTTTCAAAGGGATTTGCGATTTTCATTAATTATTACCTCCTAAAGTAATTAGCCTCTTGGGCGTTTGGGTGGGCGGCAGCCATTGTGAGGGATGGGTGTGGTATCAACGATACTTAACACTTGTAAACCCACGACGGCTAAGGAACGGATAGCTCCTTCTCTACCTGGGCCAGGTCCTTTCACGTCGACGTCGACTTGACGGATACCTTGATCATAGGCGGCTTTACCAGCAGCTTCCGCAGCTTGCATAGCGGCGAATGGAGTGGATTTTTTCGCACCCTTGAAGCCCATAGCGCCAGCGCTGGACCAACTTAAGGCATTACCTTGTTCATCACAAATGGTGACGATGGTATTGTTGAAAGTGGAATGAATGTGAGCCACGCCTTTAGTAAACGAGCGTTTGACTTTCTTTTTACGGGAATTAGTTTTTTGTGCCATAAAAATTCTCTTCTCCTTTCATTAACCTTGCGGGGCCATCTTCTTGTTGGCGATGGTCTTACGTGGACCCTTACGGGTACGAGCATTTGTTTTGGTTCTTTGACCACGGACTGGAAGTCCTCTTCTATGACGTTGGCCACGATAGCAGCCGATTTCGGTTAAACGTTTGATGTTTAAAGCGACTTCACGTCTTAAATCACCTTCAACTTTGTATTTGGCGATTTCATTTCTGATGGCGGCTAATTGATCATCGGTTAAATCTTTAACGCGAATCATGCCATCAACTTTAGCGTCTTTGCAGATGTTTTCTGCGGTATGTCTTCCAATACCATAAATATAGGTAATGGAAATTTTGACTGGTTTGTCATTAGGAATATCTACACCAACTAAACGTGCCATATTCTATTTCCTCCTTAACCTTGTCTCTGCTTATGCTTTGGATTAACACAAATGACCATAACTTTGCCATTTCTCTTAATCACTTTGCATTTTGGGCAGATGGGTTTCACTGAAGGTCTGACTTTCATAAGTTTTTTCCTCCTAAATGATTCTATTTGAATCTAAATGTAATGCGGCCCCGTGTTAAATCATAAGGCGAGATTTCTACCGTAACTCTATCACCTGGGAGAATGCGTATGTAATTCATACGGATTTTTCCAGAAACGGTGGCCTGAATTACGACGCCGTTCTCGAGTTGCACCTTGAAATTAGCATTAGGTAAGCACTCTTTGACGACCGCCTGAACTTCGATGACATCTTGTTTGGACATATTTTCTTATTTTTCTCCTTCGTACATCGTGATTATTTCGTAACCATCTTGGGTGACAATGAGGGTATTTTCGTAATGGCAAGTTAATTTACCATCGCGAGATTTGACCGTCCATCCATCTCCGAGGACGCGAACATCTTTCTTTCCTTCTAAAACCATCGGTTCAATAGCTAACGCCATACCAGGTTCAAGGACGATGCCGCTTCCGGCTTTCCCATAATTAGGAATGCTGGGGTCTTCATGCATATGACTACCGATACCATGACCGGTATATTCACGCACGACATTATAACCACGAGATTCGATATATTCTTGGATGAAATGGCTAATATCTCCTAAATGGACACCAGGTTTGATTAATTTAATCGCTTCAAAGAAGCAATCTTTGGTGGTATCCACAAGGCGATTAGCCCGCTCCGTGATGGTGCCGACCTTGAAGGTACGGCACGCATCAGCATGGTAGCCATGGTAATTTGCCACTATATCAACACTGACGATATCACCTTCGCGAATAATAATCTTCTTAGAAGGAATACCATGCAATAAGGTATCGTTTACAGATACACACGCACTTGCGGGATATCCGTAATAACCTTTTTCCGAAGGAATACAGCCATTTTCTAGCATGGTCGTCTCCACTATCTCATCGATATCCAAAGTGGACATACCAGGATGGATTCTACTTTCGAGAGTTTTGAAGACCAAGCCAACTACACGACCAGCTTCCTTCATCAAATTGATTTCACGTGTCGATTTAATGTTTACCATAGTTATTTGTTATTTACCAAGATATAAACGGACTTCATCGAATAATGATTCACTACCTTGTAAAGAATTAAAATTCTTGAGTAAGCCTTTCTCTTGATAATAATCAAGGAGAGGTTTAGTGGAGTGAACATAGTGATCTAAACGAACTTTTAAGGCTTCTTCGTTATCGTCCGCTCTTTGGAAGAGTGGTCCACCACATTTATCACAAATACCTTCGACCTTAGGTCTCATGGTAATGACGTGATAGGGGGCGCCACAATTCTTACAGACACGACGACCGGAAATACGTCTAATAAGTTCTTGTTCGTCACAATCGAGATTCACTACTGCGTCGATTGGACGGTTGATTTCGTTAGCGATTTTTTCTAACGCTTCCGCTTGAGGAAGAGTTCTGGGGAAACCATCTAACATAAATCCATTAGCGCAATCATCTTGGCTGAGGCGTTCTTTGACTAAGCCAATAGTGACTTCATCAGGAACTAAATGACCTTGGTCGATATAAGATTGGGCTAATTTTCCTAACTCTGTACCCGCTTTGATGGCTTCGCGGAACATATCTCCTGTAGAAATATGAACGAAGGGGAAAGCGTTTAAGAGTTGTTTGGCTAAGGTACCTTTACCGGCACCAGGAGGGCCCATTAAGATAATATTCTTTTTCATAAATATTAACGTCCTCCACTAGCCACAACTTCGTCGAATGATTTACCAGCGAGTAAACCATCGATTTGGTTATTAACTTCAAGAGCGACACCAACGACGATGATTAAGCCAGTACCACCGAGGGCTAAGCTTGGATTGTCTTTAAAGACAGTCAAGGTTAACACGGGAGGTAAAGCCGCGATAAGGGCTAAGGCAAGAGCACCGAGGAGGGTGACACGGTTAAGAACCTTACGCACATAACGTTCGGTTTCATTACCGGTATGGATACCAGGGATATAACTACCATTCTTTTGGAAGTTTTCCGCTAGTTGCTCTGGATTAATTTGAATATTCGCATAGAAGAATGTGAAGGCAATGGTGAGGATTAAATAGATAATTAAACCCCAAGGCATTTGCCAACCACCCATATCAAACATCTTGCTGGTTTGGAATATATTCAACCATTCGTCGTTTGAGTGAGAGGCATCTACGAATGCGACGATGACGCTTGGTGCCATTAAGATGGAACTCGCGAAGATGACAGGAATGACACCAGCGGAGTTAATCTTAATTGGTAAGAAGCTAGCGCGGGCCATACTTTGAGTTTGGCCACCGCCTTTACCACTGTGTTGGACAGGAATCTTTCTCTTAGAGAGTTCGATAAATGTCACGAACGCAATGATGAGTAAGTAAGCGAGGATATAAAGGATGAATTTGAAGATACCCGCGATACGAGCGGAATCTTGTCCTTGTAAGGCCACGTTAGTTACCCATAAGCTCCAGGCATTACCAATTTGACTTGGTAAGGAGCAGACGATACCGGCAAAGATGATCATAGAGATACCATTACCAATACCTTTGACAGAAATTCTGTCACCGAGCCACATAACCACCATTGATCCAGCCATCATAACGACGATGATGTAGATATAGGTGAGCCATTCTTGCGAAGCCATTTGGAAGGAAATGGCGTCACTGGTTTTCATCGTTTGGATGATACCATAGGCTTGCACCGCACCTAACATTAATGTTAAGTAACGGGTGGCTAATTCAATTTTCTTTCTTCCGCTTTGACCTTGACGTTTGAGTTCTGTTAAGGCTGGCAAGACATCGGTGGATAATAATTCCACGATAATCTGCGCGGTGATGTAAGGACTCACGCCGAGGGCGAAGATGGAGAAGCTTTGGAGCGTTCCACCACCCAATAAGTTCATGAGGGATAAAGCGTAAGAATTATTCAAATAGTTGTTTAAATCTTCGCCTAATGTAACCCCCGGAACTGTAATTTGGGCTCCGATACGGAAGACAAAGAGGATGAGAATCGTAAATAAAATACGATTCATGATTTCTTTATTTTTAAGGATCGAAGCTATCTTTTTCATAGAATTAGATCACCTCAATTTTGCCACCGGCATCGCTAATGGCCTTTTCCGCAGATTTGCTGAATGCGTTAGCTTGGACAGTTAACTTCTTTTCAAGTTTTCCGCCACCTAACACTTTTAAACCATTATATTCTTTGGTTAATAAACCAATTTCTTTTAACAATGCGGGTGAGACCACTGTGCCGTCTTCGAATCTATTAAGATCTTGGACATTGACGACAGCATAACTGATATGATTGACGTTCTTAAATCCGCGTTTTGGTAAAGCACGGAATAATGGTAATTGACCACCTTCGAAACCTAAACGGACACCGCCACCACTACGGGAGTTTTGGCCTTTATGACCACTACCGGCGGTTTTGCCGTTACCGGAACCTAAGCCTCTACCTTTACGATAATGGGCTTTGCGGCTTCCATCGGTTGATTGAAGTTCATATAGTTTCATATGCGCACCTCCTTATTCTTTCTATTATCTATTATTATAAGATAATTTTATTCTTTGCCACGAAGGGCTTTCATTTCCTTGTAGCTCTTGAGGTTCATTAAGCCTTGGTTGGTAGCTCTCACGATGTTAATTGGAGCTCTACTACCGTAGACTTTGGAACAGACGTTTTCAACACCGGCTAATTCCAAAACCGCACGAACTGGACCACCAGCGATAATTCCAGTACCTTCTGGGGCTGGTTTTAATAAGACACTACAAGCACCCCATTTACCGATAATTTCGTGAGATAAGGTTTGACCTTTCACTAAAACGATATTGTGGAGATCTTTCTTAGCGGATTCGCTAGCTTTCTTAATAGCATCTGGGACTTCAGCGGCTTTGCCGATACCGAAGCCATATCTACCTTTGTGGTCACCGACGACGACAAGGGCGGAGAATTTCATACGACGTCCACCTTTGACGGTCTTACTGACACGGTTAATGAAGACTACACGTTCTTCAAATTCTTTGGGTTCATCACGACGATCTCTCTTGTCGTTACCACGGCGATCGCCTCTAGGACGTCTATCACCACGGGGACCACGAGGATCTCTACGATGTTCACCTTGTTCTTTTGGAGCTTCAGCAGCAGGAGCTTCTTGTGCGGCTTGTTCAGCAACAACAACTTTTTCTTCTTCCATGTGTCTATCCTCCATTAGAATTTTAAGCCAGCTTCACGAGCGGCTTCAGCAAGGGCTTTGACACGGCCATGATACACATAACCAGATCTATCAAAGACCACTTTTTCGATTTTCTTAGCAAGGGCTTTTTCAGCGATATCCTTACCAACTTGCGCAGCGGCTTCAATATTAGAACCGTTAGCTAATTTTAAGGCTGAGGAAGAGGAGGCCACTAAAGTGACACCTTTCACATCATCGATAATTTGCGCTTCGATGTTCTTATTGGAGCGGTATAAGCAGAGACGAGGAGTTTCGGCAGTACCAGAAATCTTGGCTCTGACACGAGCGTGTCTTCTCACACGAGCGATATTTTTACTTTGTTTAGTAACCATATTTCTTTAACTCCTTTCTTACTTACCAGCGCCAGCGCGCTTACCTTCTTTAGTGGCGACATATTCGCCCTTATAACGAATACCTTTACCTAAGTATGGTTCAGGTTTTCTCACTTCACGAATTCTTGCAGCGGTTTGACCAACGGCTTGTCTATCAATACCTTCGCAGAGGATTTCAGTAGGAGATGGTAAGCTAATTCTGACACCTTTATCAGGTTCGATAACCACGGTGTGGCTATATCCGGCCCATAATTCCACGGCTTGGCCTTTCATTTGGGCTTTGTAACCGATACCTTTCATCTCTAAGGATTTTTGGAAACCTTGAGAGACGCCGTGCACCGCATTAGCGATGTTAGCACGAGTGGTACCATGGTTTTGTTTGGTTTGTTTTTGTTCATTTGCTCTTTCGCAAATAACGGTTGTGCCTTCGACCTTGACGGTGATGCCTTGATTAACAGGGACTAATAATTCACCTTTAGGACCTTTAACTAAGACACTGTTTTCTTTGACTTCGACAGTCACTCCAGCAGGGAGAACGATATGTTTATTACCAATACGTGACATATTCTTTCCTCCTACCAGACATAAGCGATTACTTCACCACCGATTCCGAGGGTTCTGGCTTTTGCGTCAGTCATCACACCTTGGGAGGTAGAAATAATAGCAATACCTAAGCCTTTTAAGACTTTAGGAAGTTTTTCACAACCGACGTTCACACGGAGACCTGGTTTAGAGATTTTCTTTAAACCGGAGATAACTCTAGTGCCATCAGCAGCGTATTTAAGAGTGATGGTTAACTCTTTTTTCACTTCACCACGGACTTTATATTCGGCGATGAAGCCTTCTTCTTTAAGAATCTTGGCAATTTCCACTTTCATCTTGGATGAAGGTAATTTGACAGATTCGTATTTTAATGCATTTGCGTTTCTAATGCGGGTAAGCATATCCGCAATTGGATCAGTCATCATAATTAATCGATATCCTCCTTATCTTACCAAGATGATTTCTTCATGCCGGGGATTTCGCCTCTATAGGCTAATTCTCTAATGCAAATACGGCATAAATGGAATTTGCTATACACTGAATGGGGACGACCACAGCGTTCACAACGAGTGTATTCTCTGACCTTATATTTTTGGGGTCTAGATTGACGAACTTTTAAACTAGTTTTTGCCATTGTCGTTCTCCTTTCTAGCGGGCGAAGGGCATGCCTAATAATTCTAATAAGGCATACGCTTCTTTGTCGGTTTTAGCGGTGGTCACGATGACAATATCCATACCACGAACTTTGGCCACTTTATCGTAGTCGATTTCGGGGAAGATTAATTGTTCTTTGACACCTAAGGTGTAACTACCACGACCATCAAAGGCGTTTCTAGAGACACCACGGAAGTCTCTAACACGAGGGAGAGAGATGGAGACTAACTTATCGAAGAAGTCCCACATTCTTAAACCTCTAAGAGTGACTTTACAACCGATTTCTTGACCTTCTCTTAATTTGAAGGCAGCGATAGATTTCTTCGCTTTAGTAATAACTGGTTTTTGACCAGAAATTTGTGTTAATTCGGCAACAGCTTCTTCTAAGCGTTTGCCATCTTGTGTGGCATCACCAACACCGATGTTAATGACGATTTTGTTGAGGGCAGGAATTTCCATAGTAGAAGAATAATTGAATTTTTCTAATAAGGCTTTTCTGACTTCGTTTTCGTATTTAACTTGTAAACGGTTGACGATGGCCGCTTTTTTGTTACCCTTACCGGTCTTTTTACTGGCCTTGGGGGCTTCTTTTTTCACCTCTGCTTTAGGAGCTTCGGCTTCTTTAACAGTTTTCTTGGCTGTTTTCTTTTCTTCTGCCATTTGTTATTTCCTCCTTATAGCACGGTGCCGCTCTTTTTGGCATAGCGGACTTTTTTGCCCTTAACCACTTTATGACCAATTCTGGTTGGTTTTTTGGTTTTGGGATCGACTAACATGACGTTAGAAGCATCGATAGGAGCATAAATCTCGACGATGCCACCATCAGGGTTAGCTTGAGTGGGTTTTTTGTGTTTCTTGCGGAGGTTGACACCTTCAACAACAACACGGTTGGATTCTGGAATAACTTTTTGAATTGTTCCTTCTTTACCTTTATCGCGACCTGCGATAACGATAACTTTATCACCAGTACGTAAATTCATTGAACGTTTCCTCCTTCTTATAACACTTCAGGAGCAAGAGAGACGATTTTCATAAATCCTTCTTGTCCTTTATCTCTTAATTCACGAGCCACAGGACCGAATACACGTGTACCTACGGGCGCGTTATCATCATTAATAATAACTACCGCGTTATCATCAAAGGCAATGGTTGAACCATCGGGTCTGTTGATGGCGTGTTTAGTTCTCACGATGACACAACGGACGACATCACCTTTTTTCACTTTGCCGTTAGGAATAGCATCCTTAACAGCACATTTGATGATATCTCCGACAGTGGCGGATTTCTTCCAAGAACCGCCATAGAGGGTGAAAGCACGAACAGAACGTGCACCACTGTTATCAGCGACAACAAGGTTGGTTTCTTTCTGGATCATTACTTATCTTCCTCCTTTTCTTCTTCTTTAACTTTTTTACTAGCCTTTCTAGCAGCAGGTTTCTTAGCTTCTTCTTTAGGAGCTTCGACTTCTTCTACTTTTTCTTCGACTGGTTTTTCGCCTAATTCTTCGGCTTTCAATTCCGCTTCGGCTTCTTTCACAGATAATTCTGCTTTCTTATCAACACTGACAAGTCTGAAACGTTTTAAAGCGGATAATTTACGGCATTCCATAATGGTGACTGTATCACCGTTGTGGGCCACTTCATTTTCATCGTGTGCGTAATATTTTTTACCATATTTGACACGTTTGCCGTATTTGCTGTGGCGTTTGTGAGTTTCAACGAGGACGACAATTGTTTTGGC
Organism: Caryophanales bacterium; assembly: GCA_016280685.1. The sequence goes on along the minus strand of JAEEHE010000055.1, from coordinate 2,809 downwards.
GTTCTTTTCGCTGACGACAACACCTTGAACTGTTCTACGAGCAGCAACTTTTCTTTCCATAGACAATTTTCTCCTTATTTATTCTCTGCTAATTCGCGTTCGCGTAACACTAAGTTAATGCGGGCGATATCTTTTCTGACGCCGATGACGTCTTCACCTCTTTCGAGTGCTCCGACAGCTTTCTTTCTACGGAGTTCGAAGAGTTGTTCTTTGAGTGAGTATAATTTGTCTTTTAATTCACTCGTACTTAATTCACGAACTTCATTAATCTTCATAAATTATTCCTCACCTTTCTTGACGACTTTACATTTGATGGGGAGCTTGTAAGCGGCTAAGCGGAGAGCTTCGCGAGCGACGTTCTCGGCCACACCATTCATTTCAAACATGACAGTGCCTTGTTTGACGACGGCTACCCATTCTTCTGGGGAACCTTTACCGGAACCCATACGGACTTCGGCAGGTTTCTTGGTTTTGGCTAATTGGGGGAAGATGCGGATGTACACATTTCCACCTCTTTTGGTGTAACGGGACATGACGATACGAGCAGCTTCGATTTGACGAGCGGTGATCCATGTTCCTTCTAAGGCGACTAAGCCATATTCACCAAAGGCTACGGTTGTGCCGGCAGTAGCTTTGCCTTCATATTTTAAGATATGAGGACGACGATACTTTGTTCTTTTTGGTTGTAACATGACTATTCTCCTTTCTCACTATTTTTCTTAGCAAGTTCTGGACGAATTTCACCACGGCAGATCCACACTTTAACGCCTAAGCGGCCATATTGTGTAGCAGCGTGATAGCAAGCATAGTCGATATCGCTACGGAGGGTATGAAGAGGAATGATACCTTCTTTATAACCTTCGCTACGAGCGATGTCAGCACCACCTAATCTACCAGAGACTAGGGTACGGCATCCTTTTGCGCCTGCTTTACGAACTCTTTGAATAGCTTTCTTTTGTGCACTTCTGAAGGAGGCACGAGCTTCGAGTTGTTGTCCAATGCTTTGCGCAACGATGGTAGCATCTAAATCAGGGTTTTTGACTTCGACTGTTTCGATGCGGATTTCGTTGTTCTTTAATAATTTACTTAAATCTTCTTTAAGTTTATTGATGTTCTTACCTTCTTGACCGATGACAACACCAGGACGAGCGACGAAGACGGAAATGACTAAGCCATAACCTTTGTCGTTCTTGGTTCTTTCGATTTCAACGTGGGAAAGTAAGGCATCTTTGAGGTTCTTTTCGAGATATTTACGAATCTTAATATCTTCGTTGAGGAACACATGGTATTCTCTATCGTTAGCATACCAACGTGAATTCCAATCACGGTTGATACCAACACGCATACCTACTGGATTAACTTTTTGACCCATAGTTTTTTGTCATTCCTCCTATCTCATTTTCACTACCACATATAAGTGGGAATTTCTTTTTACTAAACCTGAAGCGGAACCTTTCGCTCTGGGTAAGTATCTTTTCATTCTGAGACCATCATTGGCCCAGATTTGTGCGATGTATAAGCTATCAGCATCCATACCGAAGTTGTTGGTGGCGTTAGCAGCGGCACTCTTGATTAATTTCATCACGGGTTCGCTCGCAGCGCGATTAACATTAGAGAGGATACCGAGCGCTTCTTTGACATCTTTACCACGGACTAAGTCCATGACGAGTCTCGCTTTACGTGGAGTGATTCTCACATTTTTAGCAATGGCTCTGGCTTCTGTTGGAGCAGGTTTCTTGGGTGCTTCAACTTTCTTTTCTTCTTTTTTGGCTTTTTTAGGAGCTTCTTTTGGCTCTTTAACGGCTTTCTTAGCTGTTTTCTTTTCTTCTGCCATCAGTAGTTACCTCCTATTTAGCGGCCGCAGCGGCTTTGTCTTCCGCGGTGTGGCCTGTATGTCCAGTGAATTTTCTTGTAGGAGCGAATTCACCGAGTTTGTGTCCGACCATATCTTCAGTCACATAGACTGTGATGTGTTCTTTTCCGTTATAGACCGCAAAGGTGTGGCCAACGAATTCTGGGAAGATGGTGGAACGACGAGACCATGTTTTAATGATTTCTTTTTTGTTCGTAGCATTTAAAGCTTCGACTTTCTTCATCAAATGTTCATCGACGAAGGGGCCTTTATTTAAACTTCTTGCCATATCATTTTCCTCCTTTGCTTCTATTTACCATTGCGGCGACGGACGATTAACTTGCCGCTGGCTTTCTTGTTATTGCGTGTCTTCACACCGAGAGCGCGTTTGCCCCAAGGTGTACGTGGAGCATCTCTACCCACAGGACACTTACCTTCACCACCACCATGGGGGTGATCATTCGGGTTCATAACGGAACCACGAACTGTTGGTCTGGTACCTAACCATCTTGTTTTACCGGCTTTACCGATATTGATTAAGTTCCAATCATCATTGCCGACTTGACCGATGGTCGCACGGCAGGTCTTGAGAATTTTTCTCACTTCACCAGAAGCGAGTCTGACTAAGACATATTTTCCTTCGGAACCGAGCACTTGGGCTGCGGCACCGGCGGCTCTACAGAGTTGTCCACCCTTGCCAGGAACTAATTCAATATTGTGAATGAATGTACCTTCAGGGATGTTTCCGAGATTTAAGGCGTTACCAGGCATGATATCAGCGGTTTCACCGGAGATAACCTTGTAACCGACTTTCACATCCTTGGGAGCGAGGATGTAGCGCTTTTCGCCATCCGCGTAGCAGACTAAGCAGATATTCGCATTGCGGTTGGGATCGTATTCGATAGTTTTAACAACCGCTGGGATATTGTCTTTATTACGTTTGAAGTCGATAACACG
>JAEEHE010000054.1 GCA_016280685.1 Caryophanales bacterium | reverse complement strand
GTTTACCACCAGTTTCGATAATTGCGTACATAATGTCCCTCCTTGTTTTTAGATTCACTAAGGACTCGCTATTAAGGTAACCTTAATAGGTATTTGGAAAACCTTCTCTAGGCGGTTGTAGCTAGTGAGGCGACAACGTTATTATTATAACAAGTTATAAATAACGGTCAATCAATTTTTCAAAAACTTTTTCTCATGATTACCTCTCACTATTTCGAAAGGAAAAATATCCGCTTTCCCCAATAATGATATGATCGAGCATTTCCACATGGAGTTTTTTCGCCTTATTAATCAGATCTGCGGTAAAGGTGATATCCGCTTCCGAAGGATGATAATCGCCACTGGGATGATTGTGAATAAGATAAAAGCAATTTCCATTATGGACAATTACTTGTTGGATGATTTCTATCGCTGAGCAACTCACTTCTTTTCTCGTGCCGAGATAAAGGCTCGCCTCATGAAGGACCCTTTTCTTTTTATCAAGAATTATTAAATAGACATGTTCTTTTTGGATTTGAGAAAATTTTGATTCGTATTTTTGATAGAGGTCTATTGTGGAAGGTAAAAAATCTGGTTTATTATGCGAAATATCAATTCTCTTAACGAGTTCAAAGCAAGATAAAAGCCTTAATGCTTTACCTTCACCGATACCTTTTATTTTTAATAAATCATAGATGGTTTTATTTAAAAGGTTAAGCAAACCACCACTCTCGCTAAGTAATTGATAGGCAACATCAGAAGCGGAAGTATCGGTGTATCCACTCCCGATGAGAAGAGCTAATAATTCGTGATTAGATAAAGTGTCGACTCCATAATGAAGAGCCTTTTCTCTCGGCCTTTCTAAAGGCGGTAAGTCGCTAAAGCGCATTCCTTATTCCGCCCAAGAAAACTTCCATCCACCCGGAACGGCAGCGCTGCCTTTTCCAGACATAAATATCCGATAGACAACTACCGCCATCACCGCGATTGCCGCGACGGCCATCACCGCGGCTAAAGTAATGCCTTCACCGACGTAATGGTTATCGCATTCTTTTTGATTCATTGCTATTAATTTCATAAAAAAGCCTCCTACTTAGTAATAGGAGGAATTTTTGTATTTTGTCTTAAAAAATTTTATAAAAGTTTTTGTTTTTTCTCTTTTAGCAAAGCTAAATTTTCTTCATGTTGTTTGAGCTTTTGCTCTTCGAGTGCCACTTTTTCTTTCGGAGCTTTGTTAACGAAGTTGGGATTAGAGAGCATCTTTTGACAACGAGCAATCTCATTTTCTTCTAAAGCGATTTCTTTATCGATTCTCGCTAAGATTTCTTCTTTACCAGTTTCATTAACAATTAATAAGTCCGCGTTATCATAAATCCTTAATTCACCGCGCATATTGACGATGGAATCATCCACTATTTTGATTTCGCTGAAGGTGAATCTTTGGAGATAATTTTCATAACCCACAAACATCTTAATTCTCAAATTGATTGATAAATCCAATTTCGCGTTAGGTGCAAGTTTATTTTCGATCTTATAATTTCTCACATCTCTAATGATGTCAAATAAGACTTCCACTTGTTTATTGACACCTAAATGCACTATATTAGCTTCATATTTAGGATAGGTTTCTAACATGATGGAATCTAAATGAATCGGTAAATTCAAATATAATTCTTCAGCGATAAATGGAGTATATGGATAAATTAATAAGATGATGTCTTTTAAGCATTTGAATAATACTTGATAGGTGATATTTCTCACCTTTTCATCATTTGATGAAAGTGAAACTTTGCTCATCTCTAAATATTGAGAACAGAAATCATCGTAGACAAAGTTATATAAATGTCCACTAGCGACATTGAAATCGTATTTTTCCATATTGTTAGTGACATCTCTAATGGTCTTTTCTAAACGATTGATAATCCATTGATCTAAAGCGGATAAATCTTTCGTGTTAATCTTCTCTTCTTTAAATCCTTCTGGTAGAACACTTAAAACATATCTCGCAGAGTTCCAAATCTTATTGAGATAATTGCTGGAGGCAATAACCTTCTCTTCGATATATCTCATATCTTGTCCAGGAGCGGCATTTGTGGTTAAGAAATAACGTAAAGCGTCCGCACCATATTTATCGATAACCATAATGGGATCGACACCATTACCTAAGGATTTGGACATCTTTCTACCGAGTTCATCACGGACTAAGCCATGAATCACCACTTCTTTAAATGGTCTTTCTTTAGTCATTTCCAAGGATTGGAAAATCATACGAGAGACCCAGAAGAAGATGATGTCATAAGCGGTAACCATCGTATCTGTGGGGAAATATCTTTCAAAGTCTTCGGTCTTATTAGGCCAACCTAAAGTGGAGAATGGCCATAAAGCACTGGAGAACCATGTATCTAAAACATCGCTCTCTTGCTCGTAGTTTTCCATATCTTTCGGTGGATCCATACTAACGACGACTTCACCAGTGTGCTTATTGTAATAAGCAGGAATTCTATGACCCCACCATAATTGACGGGAGATACACCAGTCTTCAACATTTTCCATCCATTGAATAAAGGTCTTTTCAAATCTCTTAGGAACGAAATTCACTTTATCATCAGTCTTTTGATTGGCTAAAGCTTGTTCCGCTAAAGGTCTCATCTTCACAAACCATTGTTTAGATAACATCGGTTCCACGACGCAATTACTTCTTTCACTATGACCAACAGGGTGAACGATATTTTCTATCTTTACGAAGTTACCTTCCGCCTTAATATCTTCTACTAAAGCTTTACGGCAAGCGAAACGGTCCATACCTTGGTATTTACCACAAAGTTCATTCATGGTCGCGTTCTTATTAAAGATAATAGGTTTGGGGAATCCATATTTCTCACCGATATTAAAGTCATTAGGATCGTGCGCTGGTGTACATTTCATCGCACCAGTACCAAATTCCACATCAACATATTCATCAGCGATGATGGGAATCTCTTCGTGATTCGCGGGATTTATAACCTTCTTTCCCACATATTTCTTATATCTCTTATCCTTCGGATTAACAACGACACAGACATCGCCGAACATCGTTTCCGGACGTGTTGTCGCTACGATTAAATATTCATCAGTGCCAACGATTGGATATTTGAAATAGAACATTTGGCCAGCATCGTTTTGGTGAATGACTTCGATGTTGCTTAAAGCGGTCATCTGGACTGGATCCCAGTTGATGATTCTCTCGCCTTGATAGATTAAACCTTTCTTATATAAAGAAACGAATACTGTTCTGACTGCGTAGTTCAAACCTTCATCAAGAGTGAATCTCTCTCTGGTATAATCGAGCATCAAACCCATCTTCGCCCATTGAGCGTGGATGTTTTCCGCATATTCATCTTTCCATCCCCAAGCGGCTTTTAAGAACTCTTCACGGGTGATTTTAGTGACATCAACACCATTTTTACGGAGTTTTTCCATAACTTTTGCTTGGGTGGCAATACCGGCGTGGTCCATACCTGGTAACCATAAGACATCATAGCCTTGCATCTTTTTATATCTAGCGACGATATCTTGGATAGTTGTTTGACAAGTATGTCCAATATGTAATTTACCAGTGACATTTGGAGGAGGAATAACCATGGAGAAAGCTTGTTTAGATTTATCACCCGCGGTGAAATATCCTTTGTTCTTCCAATTCTCGTATTTTCCCTCTTCCACTAAATGGGGATCATATCTTTTATCGAGCATAATTTTACCTCCTAAATAAATAAAAAGCGCCCTCATCTAAGGACGCTATTCGCGCGGTACCACCTTAGTTCGTCTTGCGACGCACTTCATTAACCTATTTTCGCTAGGTATGCTATCCTCCAAAGCGACCTTCATTAATCCCTTATATCGAGTTTCCACCATCCTCGACTCTCTATGATAAGAAGTATTAATTACTCCTCTTTTTCAACGGAACAAAAATATTATAACAATATTTATTAAAATGTCATCTAAATAAATCTTTCAATTCCACTTCTTAATTTTTCTAATGAAGAAGGAACTAGACTCGAGGTGAAATAGACATTATCGCTCACCTCTAATTGTTTCAGCCTCTTATTAAGTTCTGATTTTCCTTTTTGATTGATCTTATCGTTCTTGGTAATGACGATAAAATAAGGGATGTTATTTTCTTTTAGAAAATCTAATATCTCTAAATCGTTCTCTGCAAACTCTCTTCTGCTATCAATTAATAAAAGAACTAGTTTCAAGAATTGATTATCGGAGAAATATTCGCTCATCATCTCTCCGAATAAACGATCTAGATCAATTCCACCACGGGCAAATCCATACCCAGGAGCGTCCACTAAATAGAAACGGTTGTCGATATTATAGTAATTTAATAATCTTGTATGACCGGGTTTAGAGGAGGTGAAAGCCATCGCTTTCTTAGAACACATCGTATTGATTAATGTGGATTTACCAACATTACTCTTACCAACGATTAAAACCTCCGGAAAAGATTCTGGAGGTCTATCATTCACACTGGGTGTGGATTTAACGAATGTGGAATTTTTAAAATTAATCATTATTTGACTAAAGCAATTTCAATCGCATCGTCCGCTTTCTTCATGAAGACAATCTTTAATGTTTCTTTAACTTCCTTTGGAAGTTCATCGACATCTTTTTTATTCTCTTCGGGAACAATGATTGTCTTAATACCACTTCTTAAAGCAGCGAGTGATTTTTCTCTTAAACCACCGATTGGTAAAGCGTTACCTCTTAAGGTCACTTCACCAGTCATTGCCACATCAGGATTGACTGGTCTCTTGGATAAACACGAGACAATCGCTGTGGTAATGGCAACGCCAGCGCTAGGACCATCTTTGGGAACAGCGCCTTCGGGGACGTGGATGTGGATATCGTTATCCGCAAATAAAGCGGGGTCGATATGATATTTTTCCGCGTTGCTCTTCACGTAGTCTAAAGCGATAGAAGCACTTTCTTTCATAACGTCGCCTAAGTTACCGGTTAAGACGAGATTTCCTCTACCCTTGAAGTAATTTACTTCAATAGGAAGAATATCGCCACCGAATTCCGTATAGGCTAAACCGGTGACAACACCGATTTGTGGTTCTTGTTCTTTCTTGCTGTCTTCAAAAATTGGAACACCGAGATATTCTCTAACTTTCGCTTCATCAATCTTAATTGTTTTGATGGAAGGATCTTTAACGATAGCCACGGCAACTTTTCTTAAGCAAGAAGCGATCTTTCTTTCTAAATCGCGAACGCCAGCTTCACGTGTATAGGAACGGATAATAAATTTAATCGCTCCATCGGTGAAGGATGCTTGTTTAGCGCTTAAACCATTAAGTTCTTTTTGTTTCTTCACTAAGTGGCCTTTCGCGATTTGCACTTTTTCAAGTTCGGTATAAGAAGATAATTGAATTAATTCAAGTCTATCTCTTAAAGGACCAGGAATATTTTCTAAATAGTTCGCAGTGCAGATGAACAAGACATCGCTGAGGTCATAAGGTTCTTCGAGATAATTATCGTTAAATTGGTTATTTTGTTCCGGATCGAGAACTTCTAATAACGCACTCGCGGGATCACCTTTATAGGAGCTCGCTAATTTATCGACTTCGTCGAGTAAGAAGACAGGGTTATTAACACCAGCCTTTCTCATACCTTGGATAATTCTTCCAGGTAAAGAACCGACATAAGTTCTCCTATGTCCACGGATTTCCGCTTCATCAGAGATACCACCTAAAGAAGCTTTAAAGAATTTTCTTCCTAAAGCTCTAGCGATGGATTTACCTAAAGAAGTCTTACCAGTTCCGGGAGGACCATAGAAACAGAGAATTGGAGATTTGAGATTACCGGTTAATTTCTTAACGGCTAAATATTCAATAATTCTCTTCTTGGGGTTTTCAAGACCATAATGGTCTTCATCTAAAATCTTTTCGACATTTTCTAAAGAATCATTATCTTCTGTCTTCTGCCACCAGGGGACATTTAATAAGACATCGAGATAACTTTGAATTAAAGCGGCTTCTAAGGAACCTTGAGGCATCATTTCGAATTTCTTTAATTCCGCTTTAACTTTGTTTTTGATGTTTTCCGGATAAGGATTCTTTTCGAGTTTTTCTAATATAGAGTCTGGATCATTAGCCCCGTCACTATCTTCACCGAGTTCGTGCTTAATCGCCTTTAATTTTTCACGTAAGAAATATTCTCTTTGTGATTTTTCTGCGCTTTCACGAACGCTTTCAGAGATATCGTGTTCAATTTGTGATCTTTGGCTTTCACCATTTAATAAAATTAAAACTTGTTCCATTAAATAGTTTGCGTCTTTACTCATCAAAATCTTTTCTTTGGTATCGACTGGGGATTCTAAATAACCCGCTAAAGCAAAGCAGATTTCCACGGCGCTTTGTGATTTCATGACCACGTTAGCGATGTTTTTCGGCATAGCCGATAAAATATTAGGAACGCCTTCTAAAGCTTTGCTAATGGCTTTAATAATTGCTTCGTTCTCAACAGGAGAAATCTTGGGAAGAGGATTCATGCTACCAATCGCGGAGTAATAACCAGCAGCTTCCTCAAATTTCATATCGGAAATGGTTACTCTTTCCACAACTTGGATGCGGACTCTTAAACGATTATCTCTTTCGGAGACAGCGATAATACGACAAAGAACACCGATATTATAAATATCATCATAAGTCGGATTCTCTTTATCTATCTGTTTTTGACTGGTTACTAAAATGAGGGAATCGCATTCATTTTTGGATGCGTTCACCGCGCTGATAGAGAAATCTCTACCGGCTTCGATTAATTGTTGGTTGCCCGGGAAGACAACTAAGGCTCTAGTAACTAGCAAGGGAAGTGTTAATGCTTGTGGTTTATCAGCCATAAGTTTTTCCTCCTTTACCTAATAATTAATTGTTTTGGTTGTATAAGAAGTCATCAATGCGTTGCATTTTAATATTGTGACGGAATTCTTCTAAATTTTTATTTAGAGCTTTCTTCACTTCTTCAACGGTCATATGGTATTGTTCAGCGATTTTAGCAAATTCGAATTCTAAGTCAGCGTCGCTAACTTCGAGGTTTTCGGCTTTGCCGATTTCTTCTAATACGACATATTCAGTGGTCTCTTTGAGAGCTTGTTCACGGATTTGTGCGGTGAATTGTTCTTCGCTTTGACCTAAGATTTGTAAATATTGTTCGAGTTGTAAACCGGATTGTTGAATACGTTTGACCATATCTTCTTTTCTGGTTTCAGTTTGCGAATCAACGATTTCTTGGGCTAATTCGACTTGTGCTTCTTTAGCGATAGCTTCGATTAATTTGCCCATGTAATTTCTACGTGCTTCGTTTTCTTTTTGTCTCTTGAGTTCAGCTTCTTTATGAGCTCTGAAAGCATCAACTGTTTCCACGCCTTCGACTTTGAGTTCTTTGACGAATTCATCGTTGAGTTCGGGTAATTTCTTTTCTTTCACTTCGTGAATTGTGCAAGCGAAGACTGCGGCTTTGCCTTTTAATTCTTCGGTGTAATTCTCTGGGAAGGTGACATTGACATCAACTTTTTCACCGGCTTTATGACCGACTAATTGTTCTTCAAAGCCAGGGATGAATTGGTGTGAACCTAATTCTAATTCATAGTTTTCGGCCGCACCGCCTTCAAAAGGAACACCATCAACTGTGCCTAAGAAGTCCATAACGACTGTATCGCCTAAAGCGGATTCGCCTTCTTTAACGACTAAAGAAGCATTGTCTTTACGAGCAGCTTCTAAAGCATTGTTAACATCTTCTTCGGTAACTATGACTTCGCCTTTGCCGATTTCGAAACCTTTATATTTGCCGAGTTTCACTTCGGGAGCGGTAACGAGAACAAATTTAACTTCTAATTCTGTATCACTAACTTTTGTGACGTCGACTTGTGGACGAGCAAAAGGTTGAATTTTGTCTTCGGTTAAAATTTCGTTATAGATTTTTGGTAATAAGGAATTGATTGCTTCGTCTAAGACTTTCATTCCATCAATTCTTTTTCTGACAAGATCTTTTGGAGCTTTTCCTTTACGGAAACCATCAACGGTGACGTTCTCCGCTAATTTGTTAAAAGCCTTGTCTTGAGCGTCTTTCCATGTTTTTTCATCGACGACGACATCAACTTGAACATGTGAATGTTCTAATTTGGTAATTTTTCTTTCCATTATATATGCCTCCAAATAATATGCGATATTGATTATAAACAAGTTTATATTTTCTCACAAGAAAAACGCTCCGAAGAGCGTCATTTTTTTCTTGCTTGATAGAGTTTAGAAATCGTCTACACAATCTTTAATTCTTTGAATTAAGTCTTGAACTTCCTTTAGAGGGACATCTTTTTCTAAACACATCTCTTCTAGGGATTTCTCATCATCCATGCGCAAATAATCATAGGCAATTCTCTTGAGAGCAATGGCTAACATAGGATAGCTAATTGAAAGAGCCTCTGGGTAAATATAGATGATATAACTGCTCAATATTTGAATCGCATTCTCGCTAACCGCAGGATCTTTAACTTCGGATTGAAAGTATTTGAGGAAGGAATTGAATTCATCTCCGATAAATGGAGGTTCCAATTTGCTTGGATTAACATTGATAATGTTTCCCATATGATTGAAATGGATTTCTTCATTTAAACCCTTTTGTACGCATAAGAGAAGGGTGAAGGAACGAATGGCCTGTAATGGGAAATCGACCATAACTTTCTTTATTTCTTTTAGAAATAGATTTAAGTCTCTTTCTCTCAGCATATCAACTGCGGGTAATACAACATGCTCATCACTTGATAATAATCTTTTTCTAATTTCATCGTCGCTCACGTTTTTAGAGACATATTGTTTCTTTTCTTCTTCACGAATCATTTTTGGAAGAAGGGCAATCATCTCCTCAACTTGTTGAGACTGATAAGGAAGGTTCTTGTAATAATCAGCTTCCTCATAAGCTTTATCAAACATACCTAACAAACAAAGAATCTCGATATGAACCTTCATAAGTAAAGAGAGATCACCTTCAAGAATCTTGCGATTGCTTTCAATTACGGATAAAGCTTCCTTGCCTTGACCATTCGCTAAGAAAGCGCTGATACGGAAAAAGAGGTCATTGATATCGATGGAGTTTTTTGTTAACTCAATGACTAAATTGTATTGTCTTTTATCCATTAATGACTTCAAATTATCCATATTTTTGCCTCTCTATATTAGTAGTTTTTTAGTATATCTTTAGTATTTATTAACTTTGTTAAAAGTGTGTAGGTTAATAGTTTTTATTTACCCATTCTTTCAATATTTCTTCAAAGGCAATCGGGCCTTCTCTAATAAGTATTGGTTGATCGCCAGTAAGATTAACAATTGTCGATGGTTTTTCGCCTTTAGAAGATCCAGAAACAATCGCATCGATCTCGTTTCCAAATATTTCTTTAACTTCATCGCTGTTCAATGCCGGCTTCTTTCCGCTTTTATTAGCGGAAGGGACTAATAATGGCATGTCTATAGCGTGTAACACATTAAGCGCTTCCACATTTGTGGGCACGCGTATACCTATAACATGAGTATTGTGGGTCACATAGCCAGGAACAGAATCTTCCTTTGTGGGCACTAAGATGGTTATTGAACCTGGGATGAACTTGTCAATCACTCTTTGAGTGGCTTCGTTAATGAAAGCGTATTTAGAGATATCTTTCTTATCTCCTAACATCATTGTATATGGTTTATCTTCGGGTCTTTCTTTGACTTGGTTCAGCTTATGATAGGCTTGTTCATCATTATAAATAACACCTAAACCCATAACCGTTTCCGTAGGAAAAGCAATCACTCCATGGTTAAGCAAAGCTTCTTTGGCGAGAAGAATCTCTTTTTCAAGTTGTTCGTTCTTTAAGCTCATATAGAAAATATACCCTTTTCATAGAAAAAAATAAATATTTCCTGTTTCTGTGCTATCATATGTGAGACTTATGATTAGAAAAGATATAAAAGAATTTCTACAAACTATACCGCAAGATGTAACTTTAGTAGCGGCATCTAAATACGTAGACACGCAAGATATACGCGCTCTCGTCAAAGTGGGTATTAATAATATTGGTGAGAACCGTGTTGAATCTTTTCTTCATAAGCATGAAGAGTTACATGACTTGCCTATCGTTTGGCATTTCATTGGTCATCTACAAACCAATAAAGCCAATAAAGTGATTGACAAAATTGATTTTCTCCATTCTCTTGACTCTTTAAAACTTGCAGAAATCATCAATACAAAGCGTTTAAGACCTTTAAATTGTTTTATTGAAGTCTCAATCAATTTAGAAGAAAACAAAAACGGAGTGCCCTATTTTGCGCTTTCTGATTTTATAGAGCAGATCTTAAAGATGAAAAACATCAATCTCGTTGGTCTCATGATGATGGCAAAAGCAAATTCTAGCGACGATTCACTATGTGAACAATTTAAGAAATTAAGATTATTAAGAGATGAGATGGAAAAGAAATTTTCTATCAATCTCCCCTATCTCTCTATGGGTATGAGCGATGATTATCAAATCGCTATTAAGGAAGGCGCTACCCATATTAGATTAGGGAGAATCTTATTTGGTTTAATATGATTAAAAAGCCACTTAGTCTTGTGGCTTCTCTTCTTCGTTATTTGTTTCTTCCGCAGGTTATTCTTCTTTAGGAAGTTCAGCCTGTTTTTCTTTTTCTTCTTCCTGTTTGGCTTCTTCAATTGCTTGAAGCATCATCGGAACTGGTACGTAGTAATGATAAATGGCCTGGAACAAATATATCGCTGCGACATAATAGAAACCGATCGCCATCATAAGCCTACGGAATTCTAATGTGATGAAAGATAAGTTACAGAAACATAAAATATCAAATGTTATAAAATAAACCGCTAAAGGGAGTAATAAAGCTTTATCTAATAAGGAGTTCTTTTTTCTTCTCTTTTTAGAGAATAAAACCCAGAAGAAATCTACGATTAACCAAGTACCACCGAAAATAGTCACCCAGTTAAAGATAATAAGCATGATTTCTCTCTTGCCGATAATACCGAGTATCTCTAATGTAGCTATCACGATAAATATAGCGACAAAAACAAGTAACTCTATGGAATAAATGAGTTTGGTTTTCTTCTCAATTGACATTTTTTCTTTTGCCATATTACCTTACCTCCTCTTTAATGAAGTCTTCTATTACTTTGTAATATTTCTCTTTATCGGCGATGATGGATCCGCAGTGAGTCGCACCCATAAACCAGATGAGTCTCTTAGGACCATTGTCATTATTATATAGATAGTTCGCATTTTCCGGGAACACTAATGCGTCTTTATCGCCATGAATGAACAAGATAGGAACTTTCTTATTGAGTTTTAATTCTTCTTTTGGACAAGTGTCTCTATAAGAGAATCCATATCTTTTCTTAAAATACATCTCAGTAATTTGTAAGATTGGCCAATAAGGGGCTTTATGGATTCTGATTAATTCTCTCACCATGTCTTCTAAAGAAGCGAAAGCGCAATCACTGATAACAAATGATAAGTCTTGCCTATCTTTGACACAAAGTAAGGCCGTCGCTCCACCCATAGAACAACCGAATAAACCGATTTGGATGTCTTGCCCAAATTTTTCTTTCACCTGTTCAATTATCTCTAAAGCATCAAGATGTTCTTGATATCCCATAGTGATTATTCCTCTTTCGTTTTCTCCATGTGACCTATGGTCATAGAACACTAATGAGTAGCCTAAACGATATAAAGAATAAGCGTATTTGATAGAGCCTTCGCGATTAGAGATATGACCATGCATACAAATGGCAAACTTCTTGGGGTCATTTAAGGAATAATCTCCGTGAATGATATATCCATCTTTCATCTTGAAAGTTATTGGAGTTCTTTCATATAAGTCCCTACCATCAAGATCTTCAATTTCGTCCATTTCTTGAATCTTTTCTTCTTTGGTTTTGAAGTGTTTTGGGCGGCAAAACATGTTTGCCATCATAGATGAGATGCCAAAACAAAAACTGATAAAAGCGATTAAGCCTCCCACTACTAAGACACTAACAATGATGATAAGAACGATTATCCAAGGTTTCATACTGCTATCATTTTACCTATTTTTAGCAAAATAAAAAGCGGTAAATTAATACCGCTTCCTAAAGGATTTATTAGTTATTTACTATAAGAGACTTTTACTGAGCCTTCTTTTTTGGTCATCTTCACCAAATCTTTCAATTTGATATGGGTTTCTGTAAGTAAGCCATCTTTGTCAAATGACCATTGCCATTCATATTCTTCATTAGTATCACTACCAGCGTTGACAATACGATAGCTATCTTTTCTAGCAAAGAAAGTATAACCTTTGGTATCGGTAATTGAGGCTACATCCTTACGGATTTCTCCAAAAGACAAAACTTGAAGTTCAAAGACTTTTCCTTCATCTGTTGGATCTTGCCATTTTCCTAATTCTTCATTCCAAGTGAACACTATTGGTTCTTCGCTTTCTTCTTTAGAACCATCAACGGTCGCTTCAGCGGTTAAAGTAGCTTTAGTGTAAGAATGGGCTTTGAAATCTCTTTCCGCTAAAAGGGATTTATATTCGTTGAAGGAATATTGCTTTTCTGGATCGATAGCATCTTTGATGAACTTACAGCCAGAAAGCATGGTAACACTCATTAATGCTGTAGCAAATAAAACGATTTTTTTCATAATTGAGTTTCCTCTTTTCTTTGACATAATTTTATTATTTTCTTCATTGCAGCGCAATATATTGGCACGATCCTCTCTTTTATGTCAAAAAATTGAAATTTTGCTTTGCTCCTCATCATGTCAAAATTTTGAAAAGTATATAATGACTTTATGAGTGTCTATCTTGCCCACGGGATGAACCTGGTCGAAGTAAAGAAATATAATTTCATCGATGGCGATGATACTTTTTCTATCACCGAATACTTCTATGAAGAAGGTAAGAACACCATGCTTCCTTTCTCTCATGAGCATGATGAATATGAATTTATTATTCCTTTAACCACTATTCCTCTTCTTTATTATAATAAAGCAAACTATATCGGAGAGGTCGGCTTCTGCTATCCTGTCAATCCTTATGTTTCTCACGGTCTAGAATTTGATTTGGATAAATCACATGTCATCAGTATCACTATTGAAAAAAACTATGTAGAAGCTAAGAAAAGCGAATTGGGATTTACTGGTAAATACTTCTACACTAGATTCATGTATAGTAAAGAACTTATCAATATGATAAGAAAATACCAAGAAGTTAAGAGAAGGCCATATCCAAATCAAGAAATATTGGAGATGATTAAAAAAGGTATCGTTGAATACCTTATTAAAGAAGGCTTAGCTTCTGGAGAAGATAATCGCCGTCCGGAAAAAGTCTACGCAAAAAATATCAAGAAGATTATTGCCTATATGTCGGAGAACTATCGCGATCCGAATTTAGATGTCGCGACAATCGCTAAGATGAGCGGTTATTCGATGGCTTATTTCTCAAGAGCGTTCAAAGCCTTTATGGCGGACCCCCCGGTTGTTCATCTTAATAAATTAAGATTAAGCGAAGCTAAAGCCTTATTCCGTAATCCTGATTTAACATTAAAAGAAATCGCCACCATGAGTGGTTATAAAAACCTCTCCACTTTCACCGAGGCTTTTAAAAAGATTATCAAGATGACACCGAAAGAATATCGTAAAAAATATTTATAAGCATCTCATTAGATTTTTCTTAATCTCCTCCTTTACAATAAGCATATAAAAAGGAGAAAAGATTATGAGCATTTATGATTACAAAGCCCTCAGTTATAAAGGAGAAGAAGTCTCTCTCAGCGAATATAAGGGCAAAGTACTACTTGTAGTAAACACCGCAACCAAATGTGGTTTTACACCCCAATATGATGAATTAGAAGCGCTATATGCTAAATACAAAGACCAAGGTTTTGTCATTCTTGATTTCCCTTGCAACCAATTCTTCCGTCAAGCTCCTGGAACAGATGAAGAAATCCATAACGCCTGCGTGCTAAGATTCAACATCGCTTTCCCGCAATTTGCGAAGATTGATGTCAATGGTAAAAATGAACATCCACTATATACTTTCTTAAAAGAAAACTGCCCAGTCAACCAAGGCAAAAAGATCAAATGGAACTTCACCAAGTTCTTAGTGGATAGAGAAGGCAATGTCGTCAATCGTTTCGAGCCCACTGTTAAGCCAAACGAATTTGAAGAAGACATTCAAAAACTTCTTTAAGAGGTATGAAAAAAACCGCTGAAACGATGCAGCGGTTTTTATTTGTTTCGCTTTATATTATAAATAATATCTTCTACTAATATTCTACTATTTTTTAACTAATGCCTTTTTGACTATTTCTTCATCCATAAACTGGAATGTAACCGTGTCGGTATAAGGTAAAACAGCGTTTAAGTGCTCTTCATTTTCAATTGTCCAGACATTTACAAAGTGTCTTTTGTGATAATTGCGGACGCTTCTTTTATTAAAGAGCATCTTATCCATATCAACACTTTCCACTGTGTGCTTGAAATAAGTGAAACAATAGAAATTTAACTGTGTTACTAATAAAGAACGAATGATTCCTGTTTTCTTTAAAGGCCACAAACTCCTTGGATCAAAGGATATGAGAAGATAATTCTTCTTATCCACAACCTTCTCTTTAAGAACTTCCATTAGCTTATTTGCTAATGGCTTATAATTCTTTCTAAAGACTTTAAGTTCGATAACTAGAGGCACTCTTTCGTTAACGAAGTCCATCACTTCTATTAATGTTGGTATTTCTCCACCATCTAATAAACGATAATTGTCTTTAATCTCTTTAAGAGTTAAATCTTCAATGATACCACTCTTACCGGTAGTCTTTTTTAAATCTTCGTCATGACACACTACTAATTCATTGTCTTTAGTTAGATGAATATCTAATTCAATTGGTAAATCATGTCTTACGGCGTTACTAAAAGCATTCATCCCATTCTCGGTATATTTGTCGTTATGAAGACCACGATGGGCAATACCTCTTAATAAAGAGGGATTTATCTTTGATAAAACTTTCTTTTTATTCATCGGTATCCATTGCCTCTAAACCTTTTTTGAAACTTGTTTTGACACTCTTAACATTCTTCACAAAGAAGAAGATTGTGACAGCGGCCACTAAGCAGATAGCGCCATAAATTGGTAGATATTCCCAAGTCATTGATGGAATCAATAATAATGAACCTAAAGCGATTGGAGTAATGGTTTGGGCCGCCATGCTAGCAGCGTAATAGTAACCGGTATAACGACCAATCTTACTATTGGGACATAATTCCACGACCATCGGATAGGAATTAACATGCACTAATGACATACCAAATCCTTTAATAAACCAAATGACATATAGCCAGATGGGGAATTTGCCGACTTCTGCACCTACGGTGAAGGTCAATATCGCCCACACTGCATAAGATGTTAAGGATAATAATAAACCACTTAATAATGTCCATTTACGACCGATCTTACTAGCGATAATTCCTCCAAGAGCAAAACCGAGAACGCTACCAACACCACCGACAATTGTATTGACCATCGCGGATGCTGTAGATGTTTTAAGCAAATAAACAGTATAGTTAACCATGAATGTGGAAATACCATTATCCGCCATAAACCAGAAGAATTCGGCACCTAAGATTAAGAGGAGCATGTTTCTATTAGCTTTGCTAAGAGGAGCGTCTTCACTCACTCTATCGACGACTTCTGCTTCATCTTCGCCTCTTTCCATCTCTTCTTTTAATTTGGCTTCGAGCTCGTTTTCTCTCACGGTGAAGAATAAGACAACTGCAGAGATAACCATTAAGACTGCGCCAATTAAGAAAGGAGCTTCAATAGCCCAAACATTACCGTGTGCCCATGTAAAGGGTTTGGGGTCACCGTTCTTATCAACTGCGGTTCCTAAATAATCAGACAAAACAAAGAAGATGCCTAAGACTGTGGCGAAAGCCCCGCCGATATATCCCATGATATTGATAATACCATTAGCTTTACTACGTAAAGGTTTGGGTGTGACATCAGGCATTAAAGCAACTGCAGGGTTACGATACATCATCGCGAAGATGACGGTAATTAACATCATAGAGATAACACCAGCGACATTGTTCCAATGATAGAACAGAGGAATAAATGGGAAAGCAATCGCACAGACAGCGGTACCTGCTAAGATATAAGGCATTCTCTTGCCAATAGGCGTTCTAGTCTTATCGGACAATCTACCAAATATTGGTAGCAAGATTAAAGCGGCTAAATTATCAATCGCCATCATGACACCGACGAGATATTGCACTTGTTTTTCATCGGTGACACCAAAACTATTTTTAAATAGTTGTGTCAAAAGTGTCGGACACCAGGAATCATAAACTTGCCATAAGAGCAAGATACCAAAGAAGGCAAAACCGATAAGCATTGTTCTCTTATAATTGAGTTTTAACGGTTTTGCGACTGCACTACTTTCCATATTTCTCTCCTTATTTCTTCAATAAATCTGGAAGTTCTTTAATCGAATCTAAAATATATGTTGGTTTGTCGGGATAATTATTTATATCTTCTAAAGAAGATTCTCCGGATAATACAGCAACGGAATCCACTTTTGCGTTCACTGCAACTTGGATGTCGGTGTATAGACGATCACCGACAGCGAGCACTTCATCTAAAGAAACATTAAATTGTTCAGCTAGATAAAAGATAATTTCAGGATTGGGTTTACCCATCACTGTAGCTTTTTTACCTGTGCATCTATATATCCACTCGCACATGCCTCCACAATCGGGTATATATAAGCCATCTTCAATAGGACATCTATAATCCCCATTCGTAGCGATGAAAAGACAATCGTTAGTTTGTAGATATAAACATCCATCTCTTAGTTCTTGATAGTCTAATTCCGTAGAAAATCCCGCGACTACCGCATCAATTTTCTTTCCTTGAATAAAATCCTTAACGAGATGGAAATGTTTCTCTAATTTGTCTTTTAGGCACTTATTTCCGATAACGTAGATATCTTTGACACCGAGTTTTAATAAGTGAGAGATTGTTACTTCTGTGGAGGAATAGAAATTTTTCTTTAAATCACAATCTAAACCAAAAGAAGTCATCTTTTGATGATAGAATTCTAAATCATGGGATGAATTGTTGGTAAAGAAGACAAAATCGATATGGTTATCTTTTAGATATTGAAAAGTTTCTAAAGCACCATCAAAAAGATCTTTGCCTAGATACACCGTGCCATCCATGTCAAATATGACAAGTTTTTTATGCATATAATTATTCTACTCCTTTTTTAAGAAAAAAATCACCCTTAATTCCAGGTGATATTTTATAAATTGTTTGTCAAGGAGAAATCTCCTTTTTTAAACCATCCTAATTTTCTAAATAATAAGTCGATAAAGAACACTAAGATACCTGCACCGACAATAATTGATAAAACAATAACGATTACTAGCCAGTGATAATTGAAAGCATCGAAGAAATTGAGTGGTCCTACTAATCCACAAGTGCCCATACCCGCACCAACGGATAAACCATTATTACTACCTAATTGGTCATATGGGAATAACATCGCTAAAGGACCTAATAAAGCAGAAACTACTATTGTAGGAACCCAAATTAATGGTTTTCTTAAAATGTTTTTAAATTGAAGCATGGAGGTGCCGATACCCACCGCGATAACACTACCCCATTTATTATCTCTAGCTGTATGAACTGCAAAACCTACCATTTGTGTACAGCATCCGATTAACGCTGCGGCCGCGGCCATAGGAACACTACCAATGCTAATCGCCACGCAAATCGCTACTGAAGAAATAGGGGCAGTTAAGGCCATACCCATCAAGACAGAGATGATAATGCACATTAAGAATGGCACAGCGTCAAAGCTGGCTTTAATGACAAATTGAATTGCAATCGTCACATAATGAATCCATTCCGCTAAGAGGAAAGAATAGCTAATCGCGACGCTCAATCCCACAAGTGGGATTAATATTAAATCAACCGGTGTCTTTTTCCTCATGACAAATTTTAAGACAATCGCCGCTAACATAACAGAGATATAACAAGATAGAGGATCACCGATAGAATTGACTGTATATTGAATGCCAACTTCACCGCCATATATTCCGGATGTTATCTCTTTAAAGCTCAACCATTCCCAAGCGTAATTACCAACAAAGCCAGCTGCGGTCAATGTCACAATTGTGACACCATCTCTTTTAAGCGCTAAAGCAACACCTAAGCCGATACCCGCTCCCATGAGGCCTTGAATTATTTTTGCCCAGTCATTAATTTCCTCTAATCCTGGTATCTTCGCGAATAAAGCGATGACAGTCCCGATAATTAGAGTGCCAAAAAGACCGATTGCCATGCCATTGGTGGTTTTCATCAAGATATTTTTACAATATTTGAGGAATGAAACGTATTTGTTCTCTTCTTTTTCCATAATGAAAATAATATAGAAAAATAATGTTTATTTATCAATAACTTTTATCTAACGATTAACTTTGAAATGGATGCCATCCATGGGAAATGGCTGCACTAAACCGCATTGAATTAATTTATCTAAATATTCTTGTGCTTCTTTATCGTTCACGTTAAAAAACATCTTTATATCCGCTAAAGAGATATATTCCATTCTTTTCACATTACCTTTTAATACTACAAATTTATCCGCATCCATTATTTATTCCTCTTATATTTATTAATAGATTAATATTCTTCTTTATTCATCGCTGATATTGCCATAAAACCACCGATGATTTGTATGACATTTAAAGTGATAAAGCCAAACACTATCGCTCCGATAATGGATTTCTTTCCTTTCATATTAAATCCCACAAAAGCTAAAATCGCAGAGATAATAAATAAGACGAAATATAGAAAAGCCATAATGGTAATCGCTAATAAAAATATGCTAGAGAATAAAGCGTAAAGAAGTCCATAAGTTGGAACGGTCATATCGATAAATAAATAGGGATTATTGACACCAACGCTAATAATTTCATCCACTACGACGTTATAAAAATAAAGAGGCACAAATGTCATTAATAAAGCGAGTAATATATTTATTACTCCTCCGGCAATTAATAATCCTTTTGCGGCTTTTCTCATATCAATTAATAAAATTATATGTTTTTTTATGTCTATAGACAATAAAAGAAAACCACCCAAAGGGTGGCTTCCTAGATATTATCCTTGCTTGATGATGACTTCTTGCCCGTTATAATCCACTAGATATTTGTGTTTAGTGTCAACTTCTTGGGAGATAATCTTATTAGCGATAATCGTCTCTACTTTATTTTGGATAAATCTCTTGATCGGTCTAGCTCCATAAATAGGAGAATAGGCACTATCGAGAATCCAACTCTTTAAAGCATTAGAGAATTCAAAGGAATAATAAGATTCTTTTAATCTCTCATTAAGGTTATTAAGCATCTTATCAACAATCTTAGACTGCGTATCTTTAGATAGAGGAGAGAAATAAACTATTTCATCAATACGATTTAAGAATTCTGGTTTAAATGTTTGATGCAATAATCCTTCTACTTTATCTCTTTCATTATTCAAGAGATATTCACTACCTAAATTACTAGTCATGATGATAATCGTATTCTTGAAGTCCACGACTCTTCCTTGACTATCGGTAAGTCTTCCATCATCTAACATTTGTAGTAACAAATTAAAGACTTCCGGATGAGCTTTTTCGATTTCATCGAATAAGACGATAGAATAAGGATTTCTTCTCACTTTCTCCGTGAGTTGTCCGCCTTCTTCATATCCGACATATCCTGGAGGGGCACC
>JAEEHE010000053.1 GCA_016280685.1 Caryophanales bacterium | reverse complement strand
CTTTTCTTTGTCATCCATGATTCTAGGGAAAGAACCAGAATAGAATAAATGGAATGGTTCAAAATATGTGGAAGATAAAACTAAAATATAGGCTTCCGCATCACAATCATCATAGCTATGGGGTTCATAAGAATTCACAAAAAGAATATCACCAGCGTGAAGTTCGTGTTCT
The DNA here is from genome assembly GCA_016280685.1 of Caryophanales bacterium. The sequence goes on along the minus strand of JAEEHE010000053.1, from coordinate 9,679 downwards.
TGCCCATCGACAATCACTCTTTGGACACCTCGTGTGATAAATAAAAACTCGATATTGCGATGGAAGTGAGGAGTGGCTTTAATCGTATAATAATTCCCACCATTACCAAAAGGGGTGCCACTTTTGACAAAATAGCAATAAAAACTGACATCCGCTAACGATTCGTATTCGACGACCATAATCTAATATATATTTTATAGCAACACCTTATCGCAAATTAAAATAATTTTTATCAAAACATCCACTATCGTTTTCTTTTATAAATAAAAACAATTTTGCTTTTTCTCATTTTTTAGTTTTGAATTTTTAAATTATAGTTATTTAGTTTGATTTTATGATTTTCGTTATCTATTAATAGAAGCAATTATATAATAAAAGCAAGAAAAGACTTTTTAATCTTTATAATTAATTATGAAACTAAAAGCGATTCTCGTGGGTTGTGGTGACCGCACTTGTGTTTATGCCAATTACGCAATAAACCAATTTCATGGTATTGAAGTGGTGGCCGCTGTCGATCCAGATATTGAAAGACAAAAATATGTTAATGAGCATTTTAATGTGCCCTTAGAAAAATGCTATTCCGATATTAGCGAAGTCCTTAGCCAAGGCAAAATCGCGGATTTAGTCATTAATGGAACTATGGATCATCTCCATATCTCCACATCTATTCCCTTTTTAAAACAAGGCTATGACTTAGTGCTAGAAAAACCTATCACTAATAACGAAAAAGACTTATTAGAATTAGCTAAAGTAGCCAAAGAAAATAACTGCAAAGTGATGATTTGCCATGTTTTACGTTTCTCCCCCTTATATAGAGGTATTAAAGAAATTCTCCTCAGTGGTGAGATTGGTAAAATCATCCACATGAATACCTCCGAAAGAGTGGGAGCGTATCATTCTTCTGTTTCGTATTTAAGAGGTAAATGGAATAGTGAAGCAAAATGCGGTTCTTCTTTCTTATTAGCTAAATGTTGTCATGACATCGATTTAATCACCTGGCTGAATAATGAAACAAGACCTGTTTCTGTTTATAGTGATGGAACAAGAAATTATTTCAATAAAGAAGATGCGCCTATTGGTTCTGGAAATAGATGCTTAGTGGATTGTCCAGAACACATACGAAATAAATGCATTTATAATGCAGAAGTGATGTATATTAAAAATGATTTACTTCCTTGGTACCCTTGGCAATGTATGGGTAAAAACTATCAAGAAGTGACCTTAGAAGAGAAAATTGAATCTTTAAAAACCAATAATCCCCATGGCCGTTGTGTCTTTAAATGCGAAGGTGATTTATTAAATCATCAAGAAGTGATTATTAAATTCGCTAACGGCTCCATGGCTTGTCACACCTTAGTGTTAGGCGCGATGAAAGCGGAAAGAACTATCCATATTGTTGGTACACTTGGAGAAATCGAAGCTTCTGCCTCATCAGGAATTGTTTGCGTGAGAACATTTAATAAAGAAACGGATGGTTATAATGAACGAGTTATCGAATATAGTGATAAACACGGTGAAACCGGTGGCCATTTTGGTGGCGATAAAGGTTTAGTGGCTGATTTTTTAGCCTATTTCTCTGGTGGAAAGCCAAGTATTTCCACAACCACAATTGATGACTCTATTATTGGACACTTGGCAGTTTTTGATGCTGATGAGTCAGTAAAAAGGAAAGCTGTTATTCCTTTCAACCATAAAATCTAGGAAGAAGATCATGAAAAAGAACTTAGGAATTATCTCTTTATTATCCATTTCCATAGCAGCCATGGCTTGCGGAGTTTTTTCTTCCTTTAATAATTTCTCTATTAAGACTGATGCCATTCAAGAAGAAGTGGCAGCGGATATTTTTGGTGTACAAGTGAGAAGTGACCAAGTTAGTAGCAACTATCTTGTCATTCAAGATCATCAAATAGAAGCTACTTATCCTGGTGAAAATACAGGTTATACATCTATATATAATGCTCCTGAAAAGATTAAAGTCTATTTAGATAGCACTTCAGAAGGTGTTTATTTATCTTCCTTTATCGATAATAGTCCATGGACCATCAATAGATGGGAATGTGGGGGAGTTATGTTCCCCATTAATAACACCCAATATAACACCTATAACGGTGGTTCTATTTATATGATTGAAATCTTAGAAGGATGTACTTACCCAAATAACAAATCACAAACCGTTGTTAACTCTGTAACAAAAAGATTTGTTAATGTCCATTATGGAGATTCTAATTATAAATATGAAGCCTTTGAATGGTCAGAAGATGTCGAATATGAAAGAAGTGAACAACAACTCTCCTTATTTGGTGCTGAAGTAAGAGGGGACGAGGGTGATAATTCTTTCTATATCGACTTAAGATGTGAATTATATTTACCAGAAGAAGTGACCTATTATTCCAATTTAGGCGCTCATATCAACGCTTATGAAAAAGTTATTGTCTATCTTTCCGAAGATGATGAAGGAAAATCCCTAGCAGAAATCACTTCTTTTAGAGAAGCGGTAATCAATAGATGGCAAAGTCAATCTTTCATGTTCTCCCTCAGCAAAGAAGAATTTGATTTATATAATGGCACCACTATTTACAAAATTAAGGTTTTAGGTGGATGTGAACTCATCTATCAAAATAAGATTTGTGAATTAGATGGTGAATATACATTCCTTAATCCATCTTATGGTGATCCTGCCGCTAAAGAACAAGTAACAAACTTATTTCCAGATTCAACTCCAGATCCAATTACTGGTCCAATCACCTTATTTGGTGCTCAAGTAAGATCAGACTATCTTAATGACTATTATTTCATTGATATCCTTTCAGAATCTATCGATGGCACTAATAATATCATCTATGATGATTTATCTGCTATTAACGCCTATTCTAAGATTAAAATCTATCTCAGTGAAGAAGATGAAGGTAAAACTCTTGGTGAAGTTACTAGCTTAAGAAAAGGTGAACAAAATAAATGGACAAGTTCTGCTTTCTTATTCGCTTTAACCGCTCAAGAATACGAAACATATAACGGCACAACCATCTATATGATTGAAGTCTTAGAAGGCTGTGAAATTTATATCAATAATAGCAAAGCTACTGTTGGAAGAGCGTATCGTTTCGTCAATAATGACTATGGCAAGGCTAGCGCTAAATATGAAGCATTTAGCTTCTCCATAGTCGCTAACGAATTAGTGAACTTTGGCTATATCAATATCTCTGGTATTCATAACCGTATGGATTCTGAAGCTAGAGAAGATCCTAACTGCAATCGTTGGATTATGTTCCTCTTTAATGACAGTATTTATCAAACCAATTTAGTCGTTAATTCTTGGATTGATAAAATCAACTTCTTAGATAATATTTTGATTTATCAAACCAAAAATGGAGAACCCATTACTTTACGTAGCATCTTCAATAAAGATGGAACTGGTATTACTCTCCGCCAATTCGGGGAAACCGATATGCTTGGTGTCTCTATTTATAACACGAAAAATGGAGATGATTATTTATACGATTGCGCGCATATGTATTCTATTGTTATTAACGCAAATACCCAAATCCCATCCTTTGAAAATGGAAATATTGGTTATCGATTGATTGAAGAAAAGACCATGATTATTAATGATGAATATGGTTTAACTGGTCCTATTCCTGATTCTAAAGATGACCATGGCACTTTCCGTTTATATGAAGAGTGGAACCTCAACTGGAGTGTTGTGAAATGTTTGGTGACATTTAAAGTCGTTGGAATTGAAGGATTAAAATTTAATGATATTTCTTTAATTTATGGACAACGCGTTTATTTAAAAGAATATGAACAAGAAGGATATAACTTAGAAGTTACCACAGAAACTGGTGATCACATTTATCAGTGTATCATCGGTGGAAACCATAACTTAAATATTATCCTTACTTATACACCAATTACTCCATCTAAGAGTGGATTAAATGTACCTTTAATTCTTATCATCTCTATTTCTGGAGGTGTCCTCTTAGTGGGTGGAGGAGTAACCGCAATCATTGTTATTTCAAAGAAAAGGAAGGCGAAATAAATGAAAAAGATTATCAAAACCACATTATTACTTTGTCTTTTTGTTCTTCCTTTATCTTGCTGCAATAAAGAAAACCCCATCGATAAAGGGGAAATCACTTATGATGGAATTAATCTCCATTACAACGCTAGTGATGCGAAAATGAGTACTTTCTTAAATGATTTCACGCATCGTAACATGCGTTATGATAGCGATTCTTGTGGTGAATTCATCGTTACTAATGGTACGGGATTTGCGAAAAACTGGGAATCTATGGGTGTGACTTTCCAAAACGCTGTTAAACAAGTTTATCGTGAAGATAAAATCGCGAAAATCGCAAACTATTTAACCATAGCCACCCAAGATGGTCAGGGAATGATTTATAACACTCCTATGGCCTTTGAACCCGCTGATTCCAAAGCTTCTTATGATTTAACTGGATATTGTGTTCCTCAAGGTTGGCCATTCCCATCCTGGGTTCATAGCGTTTCTAATATCTTAGATTATGGTAACTTAGAAGCCACTCATACCACTGAATTTAATTTCAACGATGTCGGTCATAAACAATCGCAAGGTTGGTCTTCTAAAAATGGATCCTTTGAAATTGGTCAAGGCGAACATCAAACGGGATATGGCTATTTTGCTACTGAATCAAGTATCAGTGCTGGTACAAGCTTTACCTTCTATCGCAATAATTTAAATACTTTACTTCCTGTTTGCGAAGGTATCGATTCTAGATACGCTCCTATGATTGATATTGAAATAGGTTTTGATGCGAAAAACGTGAAAGATTACGGTATTTATTTCAAAGTAGCGGGAGATGATACCGAATACTTTGCTCCTCAAAGTCAATATGCTTCCACCCCTATTGAAAATCTCAATACCAGTCTTTATACTCGTCAATTCTTTGATATGTATTTATTAAACGATTGGAATAGAAAAATCATCACTGAAATCGGTGTGAGATTCATTCCTATGGAAGGAAAAAAGATGTCTATCAGCGATGGTAAAATTAATTTCCTTAGACCTTCTTATGATACCAGACAATCTAATGCGACATATCAATGGATTTTAGCCTTATATAATTACTTCATTTTCACTAGAGACATGAGCACTTTAAGTCTTTTAATCAATAAAGCTAGAAGAGCTATCTTGTTCCTCGCTCATGCTTTACAAGGTGAAAATGGCTTATTATCCCTTGAATATTTCTATGGTCATGATGGTGTTGTTCCTTATTCCATCAATCCTATTGATAGACTTGCTTATCACGGTATTGGTAATGGATATTGGGACTTAACTGTTTCTCCAATGCGTAATTTAGAAGCTAATACTTATTTCTATCAAGCTCTTAAGGCGATGGCGGTATTAGAAGATGCAGTTAAAGATACGAATGCTAACAATATTTCTAATGTTTGCATTAAAAATAGACTTCCATATGAAGAAAAAGTTTATTACACCTATGACGCTGATTCATTAAATGAACTCGCCGCCTTAGTAAAGAGTAATATGGAAAAAAATATTGAAGTGGTTGCTGAAGAAAATACCACTCCTTATACCGCTGGAGATTACCACTACGTCAATAAAGGTGGATTCTGGAATCCAGAAACAGGAAGATTTGCTCTTGGTATTAATGAATATAATGGAGACATCCATGATTATGGATATGTCTATTTGAACTTAGAGCTCATCTGCGCTGGCATTGGAACAGAAGAACAACAATTATCAGTAATGAAATGGATCGATGGTCAACGCATTGTTGAAAGCGATACCTCTAAAGGAGAAGATATCTACTTCTATGAATTCGCTCCACGTTATAACACCTTAAAAGATAATGACGCTCTTGGATTTGCTAGAGATGAAAATTTCTATTATCGTTTCTATAAAGATGGTTATGAATTATGGTCTCGTCAACTCCAAGATGGAGGTGCCGCTATTGCTTGGTCATATTACGATTTAGTGGCAAGAAGCAAAGTTTTAGGTGTAGAAAATGCTCTTAAGAGATTAGATGCCATTAAGAAATGGTACCTCAAAGTTTTAGATTATGGCGGAAGCGGTCTAGATTTCTATGATGCTTATTACGATGATTTGCAATATAGACTTGAAGAAGAAGATTACGAAAAATGGTACATGGTCTATTCCGTTCAAGATGCGATTAATAAAGGCGGCGGAGCGTTAGGCTTAGATGCGGAATTTATCGAAAGCGTTATTCTTATCCGCGCTATTCCTGATGCTTTATATGGCATGGATGCCTCAGTAAATGATACCTTAACATTCACTTATAAAGAAAATAATTTACATAATTATTTTGAAATATATAACATGAAATATGGAGATACCGTTTACTCCCTCCGTTCAAAAAAGAACACCATGGAAGTCTTTAATATCTGTGGATTGGTTAACCAAAATCACCATCTCACATTTAAATATAAGACCACAAATGAAAACTTAAAGGTCACAGTAAATGGTTCTCGTTTCACTGATACACAATATATTGATGGATATATTTATGTGACAGTTCCATTTGGAAATGTCAAAGTAATATTTGGATAGGAGGTTTCTTATATGAACAAAACCAAATTTATTCTCTTAGTATTAGCGCCAGCATTATGCGTTCCTTTATTAACGCAATGTGGCAATCAAAAGGATCCTGACACCATCAAAATCGCTGTTGTTTCCGATACCGCCGAATACAAAACGATGATGAACTTCGTTAATAAATATAAGAGCATTCCCGGTAATGAATCTAAGAAATTTAAAGTCGTAAAAATGACTAACTATCACGACTATATCAATAATGCCTTCATGTATGATGAATTAGATGATATCGTCCAAGTCTATGACTATAGTTGTGAATATTACACTAACGCTGACTTGGATGGTGCGGGAAAATCATTATTAATTCCCCTCTCTTCTTATATGAGTAGAGACCATATCAATGAAAGTGACTTCTATGAATCAATCATAGAAATGACCAAATGTAAAACGGGAAGCAATGATATGTATTGGGTCCCTAGAGACTATAACAAAGTTGTCTGTTGCTACAATAAGAAAATCTTTGATATCGCCGGAATTGATTATCCACAAGATAATTGGACTTGGTCCCAATTTGTCAGTGTTTGTGAAGCTTTAAATGTCAAGGCTGTCAAAGATAAAATTAAGACAGAATATTCGGGTTCTGCAACGTTTTTCCCTGTTGATATGAACTTAGACTTCCCCGCTGTTTATTACCCCATCTTAAAGAGTTATGGCGGAGATTTAATCGATAAACTTACTAGAACATGCTTTGGTAATACAGAAGAAAAAGTCACCATCGCGAAAAACGCTTGGGGTAAACTCCTCGACTTAGCGGATAATTCTTTAAGTGCTCCTCCGGGAGGATCACAAATCCCCTTTACCAATAAACAAGCCGCGATGATGTTTATGGTTCGTCCTAATTTACCAACATATGTTTCTTCTTTGGGAACTGATACCTTAGATTTCGTCTCTCTTCCTACCTATGATGATTTAGGTGAAGGCCAAACTTCTTATATCGGTATGGGCTGTTCCGGTTATGGTATTACCACAGCTTGTCCGGAAGCTAAAAAAGAAGCAGCCTGGGACTTCCTTAAATATATTATTTCTGAACAAGGACAAAACGACTTCTCCGCTGCGGGTTCTGGTATCCCTGCTTTAAAGAAATTAGCCACTGATCCTAACGCCGTATTTAAACAATACTTAGTGACGGAAAATTATCATCCTAATCACGAAGCTTTTATCGCTCATGAAGAAAGAGATATTCCGATGAACTTCATGAAAGGCTTTGAAGTTGAAAAACAATTAATGATTGATAAATATATCAAAGATAGAACCTTAAAGAACTTCTATGAAGCTAAAGGTTCTGCCCGTGACAATTATTTCTCTGATTATAAGAGAGATATGGAGAAACTTTGGAATAAATAATTATGACCAGAAAAACTAAGAACAAAATTAAAGAAAATATCGTGGGTTATACCCTTATTTTACCTTTGCTTCTTAGCTTGACTGTTTTCACTATATATCCGCTTTTATTAGCGCTTTTCCAAAGCTTCTTTAAAGATTTAACCATCAAGAAATACATGAATTATGATTGGTCAACCTTTGGTTTTGCTAATTATATTCATGCTTTCCAAGATGAATCTTTCTGGAAATCATTACGCTTAACATTTACTTATACCGCGATAAGTGTACCTCTTATTCTTACTTTATCCTTTGTAGCGGCTTATTTTTTGAGTAAAGAATTTAAAGGTGTCAAAGTATTCCGCGTTCTTTATTATTTACCATGTCTTATTCCCGGCATTGTTTCTGCGATTATTTATAAGTACATGTATGCGGGCGATGCGTATGGTTTCTTTAACTCTTTATTCTATACATTAGGAATACGAAACTTCCCCGCGGATGCCGCGATAGCCTTCTTTGATAGTGAGCAAGAGGCAGTGGCCATGGTATCGTTTATTTCCATGGGATTATTCGGTATCGGTGGAGCTTCCCCATTCTGGATTGCGGGATTTAAATCTATTCCTAAATCATATTATGAAGCCGCGGAGATCGATGGTATTTCTCGTCCGAGAATCTTCTTTAAAATTACGATTCCCATGATGTCAAAATATATCTTTTTCCAAGTCATTTCCGCTTTTATTTCGGCTTTCCAAGTTGGTCAAGGTGTCTTACAATTCACTCCTACGGGAGGTAAAAATGGAAACCTCACCTTCTTAGGCTTAACCATTTATAATTCCACACAATCTGTCGGTGGATATAACTTTGGTTATGCTTCCGCTTTGTCATATATCTTATTTATCATTATCGCGGGCTTATCTATCATTCTCTTTAGATACAATAAGTTCGTTTACTATGAGGGGGATAATTAATATGGATAACTATATTTCTAATCCTCACTATCAACCAAAAGAAACGCATATTAAGCCTTATAGTGCTCCCAAAGAATATGCGATGAAAGCATTAAAGATTTTCTTATATTGCCTTCCAGTTATTATTTTCATTTTCCCATTTATGGTTTTAATTACCAGAAGTTTCTTCTCTTATGAAGAAAGCGTGGGATATACAGAAGGATTAGGTTTATTCCCTAAAGTCTGGACTATTTCGTCATATCGCGAGGCTTTTGGTAATGAAGAAATAAGAAATGGCTTATTAACGGGATTAAAGAACACGATGATTATCGTTGTTTGTAATGTCATCGGTATTCCTTTAACCGCTTTTATGTCCGCTTATGCTTTTACAAAGATTAAATTTAAATTTAGAAAGATCATCTTTACTGTGGCCTTAGGCACCATTATGATTCCCGGCATATTATTGATGATTCCTGTTTATCAAATCTTCTGGAAGATGGGTTGGACTAATACCATTTTACCTTTAACAATTCCATGCTTCTTTGGAGGTGGAATTCTTAATATCTTCATGATTATGCAATTTATTAGGTCAATTCCCAAAGAAATCGATGAAGCCGCTATTCTTGATGGGGCTAATTTACCCACCAGAATGTTCGGTTTAACTCTTCCCTTAATTAAACCTATCATTATTTATTTAATGGTTACTTGTTTCTTTGGCGCCTGGAATGATTTTGCGGGTCCATTAATGTATATTAAGAGTACCGCTCCTGAATCATTCACATTGAACTTATATATTTACTAT
>JAEEHE010000006.1 GCA_016280685.1 Caryophanales bacterium | reverse complement strand
AGCCTTCAAAATGGCTGGTATCTTAGCGTTCAAAGATGCTTATCCAAAATGCTCACCAATCATTCTCGAACCAATCATGAGAATTAGAGTCAATATCGAATCCAGATACACTGGTGACGTCTTATCCGACTTAAATACCCGTAGAGCGAGAATCCAAAACATCGAAGAAAAAGAAGGTTCACAAGAAATTGAAGCCTTAATTCCTGAAGCGGAAATCGTCGACTACGCGACTCAATTAAAATCCATTACTCAAGCTAGTGGATCCTTCTCTAGAGAATTCGTCTCTTACGAAGAAGTTCCTGAATACTTAAAAGATAAAGTTATTAAAGAAAACAAAATCGCTCAATAATAACTGAGTAAGAAGGCACCATCAATGATGGTGCTTTTTTCTTGTTCATTTAATGATATTTTGATAATGTTAAACCATGAATATATTATTAACTAACGATGATGGATATAATTCAGAAGGCATTCTTCTAATGAAGAAACTTCTTTCTAAATACGGCACTGTGGTTATCGTAGCACCCGATTCTCCGAGAAGTGGTTTTTCCGCTGCTTTAACATTAAGGGATCCGATTCAATTAGAGGAAGTGGAAAAGAATGTTTTTAAATGTAGTGGCACACCTGTCGATTGTGTTTCTATGGGTTTATGCTGCTTAAATGTTGATTTTGATTTGGTGGTATCTGGTTGTAATAATGGATGGAACATCTCTTATGACACGATGTATAGCGGCACGATTGGTGCGACCTTAGAAGCGATGATGTTCTTTAAACCAGCGATTGCTTTTTCTCTTCATCATCATGGTTATTTAGACCAAGTAGAAAAACATTTCGAAGAAGTATGGGATTATATTAATAAATATAAATTAATCAGTAATGAATATATCTTAAATATCAATTTCCCAAGAGATGAAGTAAAAGGTCTTTCTTTATCTTCTTTATATTATCGTAAAGATCAGAATTACTTCACTAAAGAGGAAGATGGTTATCACGCTTATAGGCACTGCCAAACCAATTTTGATGATGATAAAAATAGCGATTGTTACCATGTCGAACATGGAATAATCTCGATATGCCCCTTATCTAGAACTTACTTTAATAAAGAAATAAAAGTTCGATTAGATGAGAAAATAAAATAACCTTTAATAATATTTAATAAAAATATTGACTTATAAATGGCTTGGTCATATCATTTAGTAGTTAGGAAATACTAACTGGAGGAGATTTTTTATGCCGATTGTTATAGCCCCAAAAGATGTTGAACTAAATGTTGTTAAAGTTGTCGCAGATGATAAAACCAAAAAGCATCTCCAATCTTTGGGTTTGGTCGTCGGCACTAAATTAAAAGTAATCTCCTCAAATGGTGGCAATACCATCGTGGTTGTTAAGGGTGTTAGGCTTGCCCTCAACCGTGATGTAGCCTCCAAAATTCTAGTAGCGTAGAAAGGAAGGAATTATGCTTAAAACACTAGATCAATTAGAAAAAGGCGAGACTGGCCTTATTAAAAGTGTTAGTGGAGAAGGTAGAATCCGTCGTCGTTTATTCGACATGGGTGTCACCCCTGGCGCGATCGTTTATTTAAGAAAGAAAGCCCCATTAGGTGATCCGGTGGAAATTACCATTCGTGGATATGAACTATCACTGAGAAAAGAAGAAGCCAAATTGGTGAATGTGGAGGTCAATGAATAATGAAAAGATTCGCACTCATTGGCAACCCCAACTCCGGTAAAACCACATTATTTAACTCCTTAACAGGAGCGACCGCTCACGTCGGTAACTGGCCTGGCGTGACAGTGGAGAAAAAAGAAGGTACTTATAAGAAATTAGCAGAAGCTGTCAACATAGTTGACCTTCCTGGTATTTATTCCTTATCACCTTATACTCCCGAAGAAGTAGTCTCTAGAGATTATATTCTTAATGAAAAGCCAGATTGTGTCATCAATATTGTTGACGCGACAAACTTAGAAAGAAACTTATATTTAACTACCCAAGTATTAGAAATTGATGTCCCTGTGGTAGTAGCCTTAAATATGAGCGATGTCATCAGAAAAAACGGTGACAAATTAGATGCAAAAGCATTAAGTGAAAAACTCGGTGTTCCCGTTGTGGAAATCTCCGCTTTAAAAGGTGAGAATCTCGATACCTTAATGCAATATGCTTATGATTTCTCTAATAAAGAGAGAAAAGGTCAAACCGTTATCGAGGATAAAGATTTATTACATTTAATTAAAGATGTGGAAATCGCTTTCAAAGGTAAAGGTGTTGATAACCCCTTATTCCACGCGATTAAATTAGTGGAATTAGATGAAATTGAAACTGAGATGCATCCTGATTTAGTCGGCATGGTCGAAGAATTCAAAAAGACCTTCAAAAACGATACATTCGGTGATGACTTTGAAGCTGTTGTAGCAGATGCTAGATATAATTATATATCTAAACATTACGCTGGTGCTTATCAAGCCTCCGAAAATGTCGAGAAGGAAAATAACGGTACTAAACTCTCGAAATCCGATAAAATCGATAAAGTTTTAACCCATCGTATCTGGGCTTTACCAATCTTTATCGTCATCATGTTCTTTATCTTCCATTTCACATTCTCTGAAGATTTGTTCTTCATGGGTGCGATGGGGTTAGAAATCGCCCCAACAAATGGTTTTAATCAATTCTTAATTAGAACCTTTACCGCTGATTTAGCGACACCGACTTCGGAATTAGAAGCGATTGGAGGAATTCCTTCATTAGGTGTGTGGTTACAATCCTGGATGGGCTGTTTAACCGGTTCTATCATGGATGGTGTCAGCGCATTATTCGGTTTAGGTGGAGAAGCGGTTGCAGAATCTTGGTATGCCTCTTTAGTGGTTGATGGATTATTAAATGGTTTAGACGCTGTGATGTCCTTCATTCCTCAAATCTTATTGCTCTTCTTATTCATTGCTTTATTAGAAGACAGTGGATATATGGCTCGTGTGGCCTTTATCTTAGATAGAGCATTTAGAAAATTCGGTTTATCTGGTAAAGCATTTATTCCGATGTTAACTGGCTTTGGTTGTAGCGTTCCGGCGATTATGGCCACTAGAACATTAGAAGATCCCAAAGAAAAGAATAAAACTATTAGATTAATGACATGTTTCTCTTGTGGTGCTAAAGCACCAATTTGGACCATGTTAGCCGCAGTTGGCGTCCTAGCAGGATTCAATGGTGGATTATTTGTCTTCATCATTTATCTCTCTGGTATTTCTGCCGCTATCATCTATGCTCTATTCATGAAATTATTATCGAAAGATCAATATGTTTCTCCATTCATCATGGAACTTCCTGCTTACCATATGCCACAAGCGAGAAACGTCTTGGCCCTCTTATGGGAAAAACTTAAACACTATGTCATTAAAGCCGCGACTATTATCGCTGCTAGCTTATTAGTGATTTGGTTCTTAAGCAATTTCTCCTGGGCTTTCTGGCAAGGTTTAGTGGAAATTCAAGATTCCATATTAGCGGATATCGGTCGTGTCCTCGGATACTTCTTCTGGCCTCTTGGTTTCTCACAAAACTCCGATTATGGTTGGATGTATTCCGTGGCTTCTGTTACCGGTCTTGTGGCTAAAGAAGATGTCGTTGCGACAATAGCATCATTATTCGGTATGGCCGAAGACTTAGGCGAAGCCGAAGTCGGTGCTGGTTTAGCCGGTATTACTGCTCCAGCAGTTTGGAGTTTTGCATTCTATAATCTCTTTACATTACCATGCTTTGCTGCGATTTCTGCCGCTCATGGTGAACAATCTAGAAAAGAATTCTGGATTACCATGGCTTGGTGGTTCGGCATGAGCTATGTGGTAGCTGCCTTGATCTATTGGGTCGGTGCCTTATATGCTGTTGCATGGTGGGGCGGATTAATCGTCACATTAGTCTTAATTGGCATGGTTGTTGGCGCTGGATTCATCGTCGTCAAGAGAAATAAACAACTTGCACAAGCATAAGGAGTAATTATATGCAGTGGTATGAATTCTTAATTATCGCCGCCTGCATTATCTTCGTAGGTTCTGTTATATTCCTACATTTCTATCTTAAAAAGAAAGGAAAATCACTCAGTGGTGATTGCGGTGGGAATTGCAAAAACTGCCAAGGTAATTGCGCTTCTTGTGGCCACCAATGTGGGAATAAAAAACTCATCGAAGAATATCGTAAATCCTTAAAAAACAATTAAAATAACGGGCTTTGACCAGGAAAATATGGTTAAAGCCTTTATTTTTCTAGCATAATACAAAAATATAATTATATTTTAGTAAATTTAGTTTATAATACTTACGAAAAAAGGAAGAAAAAAAATATGCCATTAGTTAATTCAAAAGAAATGTTTGAAAAAGCCTATAAAGGCGGATACGCCATCGGCGCTTTTAACTGCAATAACATGGAAATCGTTCAAGCGATTACCGAAGCTGCTAAAGAATGCAACTCTCCAGTTATTCTCCAAGTCAGCGCTGGCGCAAGAAAATATGCCAAACAAGGTTATTTAAAACACTTAGTGGAAGCCGCTGTTGAAGATACCGGTTTACCAATCGTTTTACACCTTGATCACGGCGCAGACTTCGAAATCTGTAAAGAATGTATCGATGGTGGTTTCACCTCTGTTATGATCGATGCTTCTAGCAAATCATTCGAAGAAAATATCGCTTTAACCAAGAAAGTCGTTGAATATGCTCACGACACAAGCAAACACCCATACGTTACCGTTGAGGCCGAATTAGGCACTTTAGCTGGTATTGAGGATGATGTTAAAGTCGAACATGGTGCTGAATCCTATACCCGTCCAGAAGACGTCGAAGAATTCGTTAAACGTACAGGTTGTGATAGCTTAGCTATCGCAATTGGCACAAGCCATGGTGCTTATAAGTTCAAACCAGAACAATGCACACGTGATCCAAAGACAGGTGTCTTGTTACCTCCTCCATTAAGATTTGATATCTTAGAAGAAGTCAGTAGAAGATTACCAGGTTTCCCAATCGTTTTACATGGTTCTTCATCTGTCAACCAAGAATACGTCAAAATCATCAATGAAAATGGTGGTAAATTAGTCGACGCAGTTGGCGTTCCAGAAGAACAATTAAGAAAAGCTGCCAAAATGGCTGTTTGTAAGATCAATATCGATAGTGACTTACGTTTAGCTTTAACTGCTGGAATTAGAGAAGTTATGAATCATCATCCAGAAGTGTTCGATCCGCGTACCTACTTAAAACCAGCACGTGAATACGTCAAACAATTAGTGAAACATAAAATCACTGATGTCTTAGGTAGTAACGACAAATTATAATATCTTCAAGATTTATAAAATAGAGCAAGTTAACAGCTTGCTCTTTTTATATATAAAAAGAAAAGACCGTATCGCTACGGCCTAATCTATCTTTTGCAATTCAACTATTTAGCTTCTTTTTTTACAAGAGCATCACGAATTTCTTTTAAGATATCGAGTTCAGTTGGTTCTGGTGCACCAGGTTCAACTGGAACAGGTCTTTCTTCAGGATGTTTCTTGTAGTATTCTTCTTGAGCTTTTGCTTCGAGTTGAGCTTTTTTAGCAGCAGCAGCGGAAACGACTTTAACAATAATGAATAAAACTAAAGCAATGATTAAGAAACTGATAATAGCGGTTAATAATGCACCCCAGTCAATAACAGCAGCGCCGTTGAATGTGAATGTTGTACCATGCTGGGTATCTGTGCCTAATAAAGCTGTT
>JAEEHE010000052.1 GCA_016280685.1 Caryophanales bacterium | reverse complement strand
TAAAAGAATTAAAGAATTAGCCAAACAAGGTGCTTTCCATTATGAGGATGGCACCCCCGTATCCTTCCAAGGCATGAATAACAAGCAAATTTCTAAACTAGTGAATGATGAAATGGTCTTATTTAATAAAGATGAAATCGTAGACTTAAAAGGTAAGAACCCTAAAGAGATTAGAGGTTTAGGAATAAGAGTTAGTTTTGTTCCTGAAGATCGTCTCGGCATGGGCTTAGTTGGCAACATGAGTCTTGTTGATAATGTGATGCTCAGATCTTATCGTCATGGACAAGGTGGTTTTGTTGATAGAAAGAAACCAAAAGATGTTGCAGAAAAGATTGTTAAAGATTTAAGCGTAGCGACACCTAATACATCGATTAATGTTTCTAAATTATCTGGTGGTAATGTACAAAAAGTCTTGGTGGGAAGAGAAATTAATCTAGCCCCTAAAGTCTTTATGGCGGCCTATCCAGTTCGTGGATTAGATGTTAACTCTTCATATCTGATTTATAACTTATTAGATGAACAAAAACGCAAAGGCATCGCAGTAGTGTTTGTCGGTGAAGACTTAGATGTCTTAATCGCTTTATGCGATCGTATATTAGTCTTATGCGATGGAAGAATTACTGGCATCGTCGATGCGAGAAATATCACTAAAGACGAGATTGGTTTGTTAATGACCAAGCACGAGGAGGCATAATCATCGTGGAAAAGGAAAGAATTGTTAGAATTAATCGTCGTCAAGAAATGAAATTATGGATGAGAATTCTCATCAAAGTGAGTTTCATCATTTTTGCCTTACTCGTATGTGGTATCTTATCTTCTTTAGTTAAACCAGGAAGCTTTGGAAAATTCTATGAATATATGATGCAGGGAACTTTCTCTAGTGCGAAGACAGTAATTAAATTATTCTGGGAAGCCGGCATTTTATTCCTTATCGCTGTTGGTTTAACACCCGCATTTAAAATGAAGTTCTGGAATATCGGCGCGGAAGGTCAAGTTTTGATGGGCGCTTTAGGATGTTTAATCGCTTTGAAATTTATCGCCCCTCATGTTCCTAATTTCCTCGCGATTATTATCGAACTAATTATGGCCGTTATCTTTGGCGCTACTTGGTCATTTATTCCCGCTTTCTTTAAAGCTAAATTTAACACTAATGAAACATTATTCACCTTAATGATGAATTATATCGCTATGGGTATCGTAGCCGCTTGTGTTGTTGCCTGGTCCACATCTGGTAGTAACGTATTAGGTGTTATCAACAACACCAATCACGAAGGGTGGTTACCTCTCATCAAACAAATCGGTAGTAGTAAAATCGGTAATAGTTATTTGATTAATGTCATTATCATCGGCGGACTTGCTAGTGTTGCTTGGGCATATTTAAAATTCTCGCAACACGG
The DNA here is from genome assembly GCA_016280685.1 of Caryophanales bacterium. The sequence continues at coordinate 4,874 of JAEEHE010000052.1, read as the reverse complement.
TTATGAACTAGCAGTTGTTGGTGGTAGTAGAAATACCGCTAAATATGTGGGCATCAATGTTCAATCCGTTATTATTCGTACCTTAATTTTATCTGGTGCAATTGCGGGTGTCGCTGGTTTCTTAATGGTGGCTGGTAGTAGTCATACTGTTACCGCAACTTTAGCAGGAGGCCGTGGATTTACCGCGATTTTGGTCGCTTGGTTAGGTGAATTCAATGTTCCTTTGATGGTGGTTTATTCCTTCTTGGTCGCCTTTGTTTCTACCGGTAGTAGTAATGCAGCTGCGTGGATTGGTTATTCATCCACAATCGGCAATGTTTTAACTGGTATCTTCTTCTTATTAATTATTGTTAGCACCTTCTTTGTGAACTTTAGAGTCGATATTAAATTACCGTTCTTAAGAAAAAAGAAAAAACCTGAGGAAATGAAGGAGAGTAAATAATGTTTGTAACATACATTAGAGGCGTTATCCGCATCATGATTTTATTCCTCTTTGGTTCTACAGGTGAGATTGTCACTGAGAAGAGCGGTCATTTAAATATGGGCACTCCTGGTATTATGTGCTTAGGCGCGACAGGCGCGGTTGTGGGTGCGAAGATATATTTATCTTCCATTGGTGGCGCGAGTAACGCAAACGGCTTTATGGCGATCTTTATGCCGTTATTATTCTGCTTATTATTCGCAGGAATTACTGGCTTACTATATTGTTTCTTAGTCGACTCATTACAATGTAATCAAAACGTTACCGGTTTAACGATTACTACATTAGGCGCAGGTGTATTTCCTTTTGTTAGTAACATTACTGGTAATGAAGGTTTTTCAATTATATCAGCGAATTATTATCAAACGATTTTCCCAAAGAGTTTTGTGGAATCTAATTGGTTTACTCAATTATTCCTCTCTTACGGATTTATGTTCTATTTAGGTATTGCTATATCAGTAGCAGCTTTAATCGTTCTCAAGAAAACAAAAGTTGGCCTCTCTTTAAGAGCGGTTGGTGAAAACCCCAGCACTGCTGATGCGAGTGGTGTTAATGTCACAATGTTTAAATATGTTGCCACATTGATCGGATCCTGCATCTCTGGTTTAGGTGGGTTATATTATTTGATGGTCATGAACAACGGCGCTTTAGAATTTAATATTGAAGCATTTGGTTGGCTAGCGGTCGCCTTAGTCATCTTCTCCATCTGGAATCCGGGCATCGCTATCGGTGGATCATTTATCTTTGCTGCCTTCTATCAATTACCACGTTTTATTCGTGCAGCAGGAGCCGCGAGTGAAATCATTAAATTAATTCCTTATTTTGTCACGATTGTCGTGCTTATCATAATCTCTTTATTCAATAAGAGAGAGACACAACCACCGGCAGGATTAGGAGTTAACTACTTTAGAGAAGATAGATAATTATCTTCTTCTTTTTGAATGTCAAAAATGTAGTTTATTTTTCCTATTCTCTATAATCTATAAAAAAATAAAATTTTTTTAAAAATAGTGTTAATTAATAGTTGTTATTAATTTTATTTTTGTCTAAAATATTTACAATAGGTGTTGATTTATGACGAAGAGAAAGTGCTTCATTCCCATGGAAATGACATTCCATAAGGGTGGTGTCGCTTCTCAATTCCTCTTCCCTATAAATCAGTGTCTCAAGTAACTCGTCCTTAGTGTCGAGTATTTTTTTTAATTAGGAGGATGAACTTATGTCTCAAACAAATTTGATTTATCAAGTTGAAGACAAACCAAGTTGGGGTAAAACGATCGTCTTTGCTTTACAACAACTTCTCGCCATCATGGCTGCTACTATTGCGGTTCCTGCAATCGTCAATGGTGTTACCGGTGCTACAATGAGTCAATCTGCCGCTTTATTAGGCGCAGGCGTTGGCACTCTTGTTTACTTACTTTTTACAAAATTCAAAAGCCCTGTTTTCTTAGGTAGCTCATTTGCTTTCTTGGGTAGTATGTTTGCGGCCTTCGCTGGTGGCGTTTCTATGTCCGTCGGTTATTTAGGTCTTATCATCGGTGCTGCTTTAGCAGGTCTTGTTTATGTGATTTTAGCTATAATTGTTAAATTCGCTGGTACAAAATGGATTAATAAGATTATGCCTCCGGTAGTTATCGGTCCAACAGTGGCAATTATCGGTTTATCTTTATCTGGCAATGCGATTGGTGATTTATTCACTGGTAACGGATCTGGTAGTGTTAATTCATGGGTCGCTTTAGTTTGCGGTCTTGTCACATTATTCACAACCATCATTGTTTCCGTCTATGGCAAGAAATTCTCCAAGATGATTCCTTTCATCTTCGGTATCTTAGCAGGTTACGCAGTTGCCGCTATCTTCAGCGCAATTGGCTATGGTGCTGATAACGACGCTTTAAAAGTTATTAATTTTGATTTATTTAAATCTGCTGGTTGGGACAAATTCGTCGGTGGCTGGTGTCCAGATTTCACATTCTTAACAGCCTTCAGTGGTAATTATGATTTCGCGGGTGGCAATTTCGGTGCTTATTTAGGCACAATCGCAGTTGCTTATGTTCCAGTGGCCTTCGTCGTCTTTGCGGAACACATCGCTGACCACAAGAACTTAAGTTCTATCATCGGTAGAGATTTATTAACAGAACCTGGTTTACACCGCACATTATTAGGTGATGGTGTTGGTAGTGCTGCTGGTGCTTTATTCGGTGGCTGTCCAAATACCACCTATGGTGAATCCGTTGGTACAGTAGCTATTTCTGGCAATGCTTCTATTAGAACAATCTTCACAACCGCTATCCTCGCTATTGTGTTAAGTTTCTTATTACCATTCTCCACATTCTTATCAACAATTCCATCTTGTGTTATGGGTGGTGTATGCATCGCTTTATACGGTTTCATCGCTGTCTCTGGCTTAAAGATGATTCAAAAAGTTGACTTAGGTGACAATAGAAACTTATTCGTTGTTTCCGTTATCTTAATCGCTGGTGTTGGTGGATTTACACTCAATATTGTCTTAGGTAATAGTGGCACAATCACCATTACTGAAGTCGCTTGTGCTTTAATCCTTGGTATCATCGTGAACTTTGTTACTCACTTAGGTAAGAATAAAGAAGAACCGCAACCAGAAGCTGAACAAGCAGAAGAACAACCAAAAGAAGGTGAATAATATGGCTATTGATATATCCCAATACAAAAACGTCATTGTTTTAGATCACCCTTTAATTACACACAAAATCACCCAATTAAGAGATAAAAATACAAAAACCAATCAATTTAAGGTTCTTGTTAAAGAAGTCTCTATTCTTGAGGGTTATGAAGCTTTAAGACATCTTAATACTAAGATGGTAGAAATCGAAACACCTATCGAAAAGACATTACAACCTGTGGTGGATCGTAAACATTTATGTTTCGTTCCAATTTTAAGAGCAGGCTTAGGTATGGCTGATGGTATGTTAGACTTAGTTCCTGGTGCGACTTGTGGTCATATCGGTTTATATCGTGACGAAGTGACTAAAGAACCAGTAGAATATTACTGTAAGCTTCCTGCTGATATCGATACGATGGATGTTTATCTTATCGACCCAATGCTTGCAACTGGTGGTAGTGGTATCGATGCCGTTAAAATGCTTAAAAAGCACGGCGCAAAAAAGATTACCTTTATTTGTATTATCGCCGCTCCTGAAGGTGTTAAAGCATTTTGTGAACATTATCCCGATATTCCACTTTATATCGGTGCTTTAGATAGAGAATTAAACGAAAATGCTTACATTTGCCCAGGTTTAGGCGATTGTGGTGATAGAATATTTGGTACTGTGAAAGGAACAAAATAATTATTATGCACGACAGATTAAAAATCGTTTCCTTAACCGCTAACGTCAATATGGCTATCGAGATAGCTAAGACTATTGGTGTGGAGGTTCTTCCCACAGAACTCACACACTTTGCTGATGGTGAAATCTTATTCACTGGTAAAAAATCATTTAGAGGCGATAATGTCTACATTATCCAATCTACCTGCTCTCCTGTGACTGAAAGATTAATGGAATTATTAATTTGTATCGATGCTTGTAAGAGAGCAAGCGCTAAATCAATTACTTGTGTCATGCCATATTTTGGCTATGCTAGACAAGATAGAAAAGCAAAGCCTCGTCAACCAATCAGTGCGAAGCTAGTCGCTGATATGCTAACCGCTGCTGGTGCTAATCGTATTGTGGCAAGCGATTTGCATGCTTCCCAAATTACTGGCTTCTTCAACATCCCTGTTGATGATGTTTCTCCTGTGGCGATGTTCTATCGTTATTTCAAAAACTTACATCTTAAAGATGTTGTCTGCGTTTCTCCTGACCATGGTGGATTAGTGAGAACATCCAAATTAGCGGAAAAATTAAACGCTCCTTTAGCGATTATCGATAAGCGTCGCCCTAAACCAAATCAAGCAGAGATTTTCTCTATTGTTGGTGACGTAAAAGATAAAACATGTATCATCGTTGATGATATCGTCGATACCGCGGGAACATTATTACTCGCTGTCGATAAATTAATCGAATTAGGTGCGAAAAGGGTTTACGCTGCCGTGACACATGGTGTTTTATCTTTAGATGCTGTTGATAGAATCAATAAATCACATCTATATAAATTAGTTATTACCGACTCTATCCCATTAGTGGAAAGCAAGAAGAGCGATAAGATTGAAGTCATCTCTTTAGTCCCATTATTCTCTAGAATTATCGTTTCTCTAGAAGATGGTATTTCCTTATCAGAAACTCACCAAGCATTTATTGAAGAGATTACTAAAGAACAATAAAGGACAACCTCATGAAACGCATTATATTAAGCGAACAAGAGATTGAAAAACTCTGCCAAAGAATCGGTGCGGAAATCGAAGAAAAAATCGCCGGTG
>JAEEHE010000051.1 GCA_016280685.1 Caryophanales bacterium | reverse complement strand
CATTAAAAGAAGGAAAACAAAATGAGAGAAATTTTAGTTGAAACAAGTGCAAGACATGTCCATGTCACACAAGAAACATTAGAAGTATTATTCGGTAAAGGCGCTGAACTTGAAGTGAGAGGCACCTTAAGTCAACCTGGCCAATTCGTCAGTAAACAAAGAGTGAATGTTGTTGGTTATAAATTAGATAAAGCTACTGGCCAAAAAGTGGAAGCCGTCTTAAAGAATGTTTCCATCTTAGGTCCATGCCGTAAACAAAACCAAGTCGAATTATCCGCGACTGACGCTAGAAGCATCGGTATTGCCGCTCCCATTAGAGAAAGTGGCGACATCAAAGGTAGTGGTGCTTGTAAATTAGTTGGTCCTTGTGGTGAAGTCGAATTAAGCGAAGGCGTTATCGTCGCTAAGAGACATATCCATATGACTCCTGCAGATGCCGAAGAATTCGGAGTGACCAATGGTCAAATCGTTAAATTAGAATTAAATACACCGGAAAGAAGTCTAATCTTCGGTGATGTCGTTATTAGAGTGAGAGATGACTTTGCATTAGCGTGCCATATCGACACCGATGAAAGTAACGCTGCTTGTGCTAGTGGTGTGGTCTACGGAAAATTGGTCAAATAATGAAAACAATTACTATCGAGCCTCAACAAGTTTGTTCTAGACAGATGATTCTCGACATCGATGATGATGGCGTGATTGTTCACGCAAAAGTTATCGGTGGTTGTATGGGTAACCTCCAAGGATTATGTCGCTTAATCGAAGGCATGAAATCCGAAGATGTCATCAAGAAACTTACCGGAATCAAATGCCGTGGAAGTAGAACTGGTGAGACCAGTTGCCCTGATCAATTAGCGAAGGGCTTAGCAAATCTATAAGAAGATGAACCGGATTAATCCGGTTTTTCTTTTCTAATAAAAGTACTTTTAATATTTATTAAACCTTATTATAATAATTACGCTTATCAAGAACTGTGAAATAGAGATGTAAAATCACAGTAGCAACTCTCAGTAGTGAGTAAGTGCTCTTCTCTAGCAAGGCCCCATAACCTTGAACGATGAGTAAAGGAAGAATTAATATGCCTTTCCAGATTATGGGAGGGCATTTTTTATAGGAGTTTGTATCAAATGGAAAAAAGAAAGATTTTATTCACAAGCGAATCAGTCAGTGAAGGCCATCCTGATAAAGTATGCGACCAAATTTCTGACGCAATATTAGACGCTTGTTTAAGTGTGGATCCAAAATCACATGTTGCGTGTGAAGTGTTCGCTACAAATAACGATATTATCATCGCTGGCGAGATTACTTCTAAATGTAAACCCGATTATGTTGGCATCGTTAAAGAAGTCTTAAAACGCATTGGTTATGATCGTCCTGAATTGGGCACAGATTACCATACAGTTAATGTAGAAGTGAAGGTTAAAGAACAAAGCCCTGATATCAATCAAGGTGTCGATAAAAAAACACCGGAAGAACAAGGCGCTGGTGACCAAGGAATTATGTTTGGCTATGCCACGACAGAAACCGAAGGATATATGCCATTAGCTATCTCCATCGCTCATAAATTAGTGAGAGAAGCAACCGCCCAAAGAAAAGCTGGTTTATTCAAAGGTGCTCGTCCAGATATGAAGAGCCAAGTGACAGTTGATTATACTGATCCAAAGCATATTCGTATCGATACAGTTTTGATGTCTATTCAACATGATGAAGATGTTAATTTAGATGAATTTAAGAAGTATGTACACGAAAATATTATGCAAAAAGTAGTTGAATCATTTGGATTTAACACTGATTTCAAGTATTTAATCAATCCAACTGGTAGATTTGTTATTGGTGGTCCTGCTGGTGACACAGGCTTAACCGGTAGAAAGATTATTGTTGATACTTATGGTGGCACTGCTGAACATGGTGGTGGTGCTTTCTCCGGTAAAGATCCATCCAAGGTTGATAGAAGTGCAGCCTATATGGCGAGATATATCGCCAAGAACTTAGTGGCCGCTGGTGTAGCGGATAGATTACAAGTACAATTAGCCTACGCAATCGGTGTTAATGAACCGATCTCTATCGGTATTAAAACATACCACACTGCGAAGTATAGTGATGAGGTAATCTTAGATATCATTTATAGGTTATTTGATTGCCGTCCCGGAATGATTATTTCTAACTTCCATTTAACTAACCCATCCTTTAGATATCAAGACCTTACAAACTATGGTCATCTCGGTCGCCCTGACTTAGATTTACCTTGGGAAAAACTCGATAAAGTTGCTGAGATTAAAAAATATCTTTGGGATATGTAATTCTCAATAGAAGAACTAATCGCGAAATGTGCGTTTAACGCACTTTTCTTTTTATTATTTTTTGCGTGTGAGTAGTGAATTATGGGAGGAATAGGGTTATAATATAAACGATGAAATCTCTCTGATATTGGGAAGGAGGGTTATACATATGAAGTACCAAATTATCGGAAAAAATTTTAAGATTACCGAAGGCATTTCGAATGCCATTGAAAAGAAGCTCGGTAGAATGGACAAATACTTTCTCATTAATGATGAAGTAGAATGCCGTGTCGTTTGCAGTGCCCATGATCTCGAACAAAAAATCGAAGTGACTATTTTCTTACCCCAAATGCCACTTAGAGCGGAAGTTGCTAATGCTGATTTATATTCCGCACTCGATATTGCTGTCGACCGTTTAGAAGGTCAAATGAGAAAAATCAAAACCCGTATGGACAGAAGCAACAACAAAATGTCTTTAGCGGAATCCATTAACTTTGAACAAGTCGAAGCAGAAAAAGAACCAGAAGAAAAAGACGTTATCGTTAGAGCTAAATCCTATTATTTACAAGCCATGGATATTGAAGAAGCAGTGACCCGTATGCAAGCTTTAGGCCATGATTTCTTCCTCTATTTAGATAAAGAAGATGATCGTATCTCCGTCGTTTATAATAGACGTGATGGTGGATATGGTGT
>JAEEHE010000050.1 GCA_016280685.1 Caryophanales bacterium | reverse complement strand
TTCAAACCATATGACATGTTCTGATAACTGTTCATATGTGGATATAAAGCGTAGTTTTGGAAAACCATTGCGATATCTCTTTCTTTCGGTTCGGCATCATTAACGACGAGGTCATCAATTTTTACTTCTCCGGCAGTAATATCTTCTAAACCGGCGATCATTCTTAAAGTGGTGGACTTACCACAACCTGATGGACCGACGAAAACGATGAATTCTTTATCCTCGACTTTCATGGTGAAATCATTAACCGCTTTCACGCCATTAGGATAAACTTTATAAACATGACTAAGTTCGAGATTGGACATAAAAATATCTCCTATCTATAAAAATACAACTAAAGTATAACATTAGTATGTATTTTAATACATAACAAATTAAGCAATTAGAATAATCAAATATGCATGAGGAAATTAAAAAAACCAGACACCCGAAGGTGCCTGGTATTAATAGAGAAGTGATTATTAAGCTTCGTAGAATTGTAAGTTAGTGACTGTAATAATGGATTTCACGTTGCCAACAGTTGGTTGTGCTTCTCTCATGTTGAATAAGATTGTATCGGCAGCATTTAAATCGCTAAGTAATGGAGTGACATCGATTGTGAATGATACATTTCCATCTTCGGTATCAATTTCTTGATAAATAGTATTCCAAGGATGAGCACCTCCATCGACGACATAGACAATATTTTTCACAGGATTGCCTTCTTCCACTGATTGAGCGGAGATATCGAGTGAGAACTTTGTATATCCAGCTTGTTTCATATCTTGCAAGAAATCATTTGTGGCAAAGAATGAGGATTGACCATTATCAGCTGTACCATAGATGGCTTTATCATTTGTTGGCCCCCAATGATTGTCTCCCCAACCATTATGACGGAAATATTTCCAGTTGGTTGATTCTGCGGTGAATATTTGTGCTAATCTTGCTCTAGCGTTTGCTTTAATAATTACTGGATCATCTTCAGTGGAGAAATAAGCACTATCAATGACCATTGGTGTACCAGTGCAGTTTTGGTTATGATCACCACCAGTCATATCAACGGTGTTGGCTCTAATTGTCAATGTTGAAGAAGCAAGAGAAGAAATAGCAAATTTTGCCTGTAAAATGCCATTTGTGGTCTTATAGGATGTAGCAATACTTTGCTCCACAACTGTAATGTATAAGTCAGGATTTGGAATAGTTATTGTAAAACCAATAGTTTTATATCCTGCATCTAATAAGCTTTGTGCATATGTTTGGCTAAACCACATTGACCAAGTGTCAGCCACGGAGACTTTTTCGTTATCAAAATCATAATTGACAGCTCCTGTACTAGTCCAGCAGGTATCTGTGTAGAAATAATCTTCCACTGTTTGTGGAGTTCTTGGCGTGAAGAAAGTGAAAGTAATGGAAATATTTTCAAATTGACCATATGTGCCGTCTTCATCTTGTGCTCCATTAGGATCTACATGTGATGTCATAAATCCAATGTAATCATTATTGCCATCTAAATCGATTGTTGTGGTTCCACCGCCGCAAGCGATTGGATGATCGTAATTAGTAAGGTCGGCTTTGGAATTAAGATAAACAAACATTTGGTGATTGTTTCCTGTAACTTCAATTCTTACTTTTGTATATCCAGCAGCGAATTTCGCTTTGCCTTGTAATAAGGCGACATGTGTCCAGCTATAGTAATAGTGGTTCACTTGCATAGTGACAACAGTGTCACTAACCTGTTCGTAATTTACCAAAACGGCTTCAGACTGCGCTTGGAAGTAAACATCAGTTGTATAAGTTGAGAGAACAACGATGTGTTCAGCAGTTCCACCATGTCCTCTTTGCGCCCAAACAGAGATTGCTGTATCAGCGGCTAAATTAAGAACAGCCCAACCGGATTTACCAGTATCTTTGAAGTAAAATTCTTTAAATCCACCATCATAGAAGACGATTTCATCTGTATCATCATCATCTTGAGTGATGACTTCCCATTTGACTGATACTTGGACAATGCCAGCAGCGATAAAGCCATTAACTTGTTCAGCGGTTAAACCGAATTGGTCCATACCAACACAGGTTAAGTAGACTTTGCCATCTTTGCCATAAGCAAGAGCATTATCACCAAGATAGGAGAATGGGGCGTTATAAGCAGCGAGGAATCTCACATCATCAGCAGCCCAAGCGTTGATGGTGTCTAAATCTGGTTGACCTTTTTCAATGATTTGTCCATAAGAAGTTGGAGCTTCTAATAAGACGGAATTATCTTCTTGGCTGACCCAGAATTCACGTGAACCATTGTCTGTGGCGGTTGGTCTACGTTGTAAGTAGTGGTCGTAATAGACACCTAATTCATCTAATTTGACTTCGTAGTCATGGGTATAATTAGTTCCTTCAAAATTAACTGTCGCTAAGAATGTAACAGCACCGTCTGTGGTGTGACCTGGTGCGACATATTCTTTTTGTGTCACGGTAGCAGGAAGAGCTTCTACGTGATCGCATCTTGTACATGATACTTTCGCGCTGATTTCCGGTAATACTTGTGTATTTTCCGTTCTATAAGCATTGATTTCATCAGCGGTCAAATCTGTTGTGACTTCCCAAACAATGTTGGTTAAATCATAATCATGGCCTAACGCTTGAATATCTTCTTTTTGCAAATCGGTATATTCGACATTTTGGAATGTCGCCGTTGCTTTGTAGTTAATACTTCCTGCTAGTACGCATGTTGGATCAACCCTTGTTTGTGTCACTGTGGCATCAACTGTCACTGAGTGACCTTCTGTGCCTTCTTCGCAGCCTAAACAAGTGAAAGTTGCGGTTGCTGAAGAGTGGTCGTTTGCCCAATTCCAGGCGATGTGATCAACGTCGTAAGAGTGGACATGTTCTTCAATAGAAGAAGAAGTTTCGGATTCGGATGGTTTAACTTCCGAAGAAGATTCTTTCGGTTCGGTACTTTCTGGTCCCCAACTCTGTGAACAAGCAGCTAGAGAGGAAAGTAGTAAACCAGCGAAAACCACACTAACTAATAGTTTTCTTTTTAGCATAAAATGCTCCTTTCATAGAAAAACAACATCTTAAACAATCTAGTTAATAGTCATTCAATAAAAAACTACAACAAGTGCCATAAGAAATGTATTTCTTTAAATATATTTTAATATATTGATTTATATATATGAATAATCAAAATAGCAGTAAGAATAATCAAAATAGCATTTTTTAAGCTTTATTAATTATATAAATACCTTCTCCGGGTTGAAGAGTAATCTTTAATTTTTTATTAAAAGAAATGTTTCGATTAACACCTAATAATTGATAATTTCCTTTTGGTAATTCTATTTCTATATCATTAGAAAACAATGTGGACATATTAACGAGATATAATCTTGCTTTATTATCTTTTTTAAATTCGGAAACAAATAAGTTGTTTGTTGTTTTAACCACCTTAATATTTTGTTTATCGACATTATAAAATGGTGGTTCTTCCCCGAAGAAGATGACTTCATTATCTTTTACATCTTTCACATCTTCTTTAGTGAAACCATTATAGTATTCACCATATGATTTAACACTGATGAGTTCACTATTTAAAAGATCATCTTCAATTAGTGAGAAATATTCATTTAGTTTCTTTAATTCGTGATAAAAGATAGTGGGTTTGCCATTTATATCCAATAAACCAGCTTGACCATTATCAGAATTTAATAATTTTGTGTAAGTGACAAAATCTACCGGATATAGTCCTGGGAAATAGGCAAAACCATCACACCCATATAACGCTAAGATGTGTATACATAAAGAGAATTCACTAGGTAATAGTGTTTTGGGAGCGTTTTCAAACCATTGTCCGGCAGCGATATAAGCGTAGAAACTAGAATGATATAGCTCTTTTTTCTTTCTGAGTAAAGCCACGGATTCGATGTAACAACAGTGCATAAAATGGGGACATTTTTCCCAATATAGTTCAAATGGATATTTATCAAAAGAGAAATAATTAAAATGCGATTTAGAAAGCAAACCATCCACAAATAAATTGTAATAATTGAGTCTATTTGCAAAATTAATTTCGTATTTGCCTTCTAATTTAAAAGGTTTCCATTCTTCTTTAACGACATAATCCGGTTTATTAAAAGATGTCCAAAACATCTGTTCATTGATTGTATAAGAGAAGAAATTGACATGGAATTCATAGCCAGGATAGGCTTTTTCAAATACTTCTTTCGCGTGGATAATCCCTTTAAATCCGAGATATCCTGATTCATCAGAAAAGAAGATACCTTTCACGCATTTCCTTAGTGTATATGGATAGAAATCTCTAATGAATCTCTTATCTAATCTTTTAATTTCTTCTTCGTTTAATTCGAAGAAGGCTTTTCCTTTATCATCGCTTTCAATTCTTAAATATTCATGATTCACTTCTAGTGTGGGAAGATAACTAATATTATATTTCTCACACATATCCATCATCTTCTCGATTGTGGATTTTCGATTATCATATCCCCAACCAAAAATACGGTTGATTTTCATATCTTTAAGGTAAGAGAAAACCTCATCCGTTAAACGCGAAGGCAAATTATATTCTTGATATTGGTCATTAGGCGGGCAAAATATTGCCTGAATGAATTGTTTTTTCATGATTAAGCAAAAACGAAATTAGAAATAGCGATATCACACTTCAAGGAGGCATGAGATGCATCTTCCATGATGAAGAAGAGAGTGTCATCCTCCGTTAAAGTATTTAATAAATCGGTGAAATCGATAGTGAAATCATTTTCATCACCATCTACGGTGACATCGATATAATTACTCGGATGGCCACTTCCTCCGTTAACATATTTCATAAATGATAATGTTTTTCCCTCAATAGTAGAGACACCTTTCACATGGAATGTCACAGTAGTGTATTCTGCAATTTTTAAATCTTGGAAGAATTCATTGGTGAAATAGAAACTATTTTGGGCTTTTAAGTTCACGGTTTTATTATCGGCACCCCATTGATTCTTGTCGCTATCATATCCGTTATGACGGATATATTTCCAGTTATTTCCCTCTGCTTTAAACATGGTGGCGAGTCTTTCTCTCGCATCGTTTTTCAAAACTTCTGGATCTTGTTCACTAGTGATTTCCACATTAGAAATAGTGAAGTTAGCGGCCGCTCCTTTGCCATGGAAAATGGCTTCGTTATCGGTCGCATCTTCCGTGTTACCTCTTAGCTGCAATCTAGATATCTTACATGAATCAAGAGATACGGCAATATCGTAGGTGTTAGATTCATTTTTATAACTGGTATATATTCCATTTAAACCCGTGGTGAAATATAGTGCAGTTGTTTGCATGGTTACTCTCATTTTTAAAGTGTGATATCCCGCATCGACGAGAGATTTAGCATAAGCGGTCTTTAAATAGATACTCCAAGTACTTTTTACACCGATTGTGCCATTATCGATATCAAAGGTCATATTCGTGCCATTTTCCATATCCCAAGCATCTTGAGTGAAGATTTGGTCTACTAATGTATATTCTCTAGGCGCTACAAATCTAATAGTGATAGTGATATTTTCCGCTTTACCATATTGACCGCTTTCATCTTGGTTGCCATCACGTACGTGAGAGGTCATCGCTCCGATATTTAAGTCGGTTTCTAACAAATCGAGTTTTATCATTCCTCCACCGTAATTGATGCTATGGTCGAGATTAGGAATATCTTTGGTCACATCATCACTGCTAAATAAATACATCATGTGATTATTGCCTTCGATAGTGACGATAGCTTGTGTTAAGCCTTGTTGGATGAATCTTTGAGTGTCAAGGAAGAATAAATATTCCCAGTTATATGACATATTATTCACTACGCATCTGACTGTGTCTTCACCGATTTCTTCTGTAGCGTAGATTTGTCCTGTCCCATATCTTAAAGACCAGTCATCATTAACCACTGGTATTTCTTCCGTAGAGAAGCGAAGATTGCTGAGTGTGACTTCCGCTTTGACGTCATAACCACCGGAATTAACGGTTCTAAAACCGAATTGGAGATACATCGCTGGATAATTAACATGATCAATTTTTGTTAAATCGAGATCGAAATCATATGTGCCTTGGCATTCATTCTGGGCCCAATATGTTCTCCAGAAATCGGGTATATCATAACCACCGGAAACAAATGGTATAGAGATAATAGGATCACCGGATTCCGCTTCTGCGGTTAAGGTGAATGACATATGGTTATAACCTCTAGCTTTTAAAATATCGATAAAGGAAGCGGAAATTTTAAATTGATCGCCATATAAAGATGCAGTTCTCGCTCTTAAATCTGTGGAGATGACTTGGCAATCTATGAAATAAGGAGAGAAGGTATTGACATTATAGAAGAGGAATGGACCATTCAAATCGGTATCATCGGTGAGTTCATAAGAATTCAAGATATGGAAAGAATAGGATTTATTTAAGGAAGTAACTTCTTCTGAATTACGGAAGACTTTAATTTCATAGGAATAATCTCCCACTTGATCAAAAGTTTTACCTTCCGGATTAATCTCTACATTATTGAGATAGTATTTAAATTCAGCTTTCTGGGCGGAATTATTCTTTAAAGAAACGGTTGGGTAAGAAAAATTTTCTCTGGCCAAATAGGCATATTCGCCCATTTCTAAGGAATAATTGAGTTTTAATTCTTCGTTATCGGTGACACTCACTTTGAAGGGAAGTTCTTCATCTTCCATCAAGACATAAAATTGAATATTATTTTGCACTGGTAAAGTCTTGCAATAATCAATAGTGAAATAATTGAGTTTATCAGTGGCGTTATATCTGATTTCATCATCGGTTAAGATGTGATTGTTATTATCTTTGATTTCGAAATCGATGTGTACTTGACCGACATCTTCAAAAGAAATGATGTTTGTATAAGTATTAGATAAATCGATAGTGACATTACTAATTACCGGGAGAGTGTAGATTTCTACAGTCGCATAATTAATGACATCGGTATGACCCACTAAGAAATAGGTGATGATATAAGTGCCTTTATGGTTAAAATCGATTTCTGAGATATCGACATCGACTTCGCATCTCTCACCGCGATATATACCGTTAACACCTTCTAAATATTTATCTTTTTGACGATCTTCATTCGTCATTTTTTCAAAATTGATTCTAAATAATGTTTTAGTGATAGATATTTTGCTTTCCTTGAAAAGACCTTCCACGGTAATGAC
>JAEEHE010000049.1 GCA_016280685.1 Caryophanales bacterium | reverse complement strand
ATCACCTCTTAAACCTTTATAATCAATGATTTGCAATGGCTCAAAACCATATGTCTCTTTCACTAATGAAGGGGTCATTTCGACAACATCGGATAAACCTTTTTTGATGATATTAACATGAATCTTGTCGGTCACTAATTGCAAGAAGTCTCTATCGGATGTATAGAGGTTGATATTATAGCCTTCTCTTTCTGCTAGTTTAGCAACTGTACCAGCGATATCATCGCCTTCAAAACCGCTTTCTTCAAATTGATAGACGCCTAAAGCATTTAAGAAATCTCTTACTAAAGGGAACTGTTTAACCAAATCTTCCGGTGCGGGTTTTCGATTGGCTTTATATGATTCTAATTGATCGTGGCGGAAGTTATGCTTGCCAGCATCAAAAGCGACAAAGATACATTCTCCTTCTTTTAAGTCGGAAAGAATTTTGTTGAGCATATTGGAAAAAGCAAAAATTGCGTTAGTGGGGGTTCCATCTTGACTACGCATAATTTCCACACCTGGATAGGCGGTGGCATAATACGCTCTAAATAATAAGGAATTACCATCGATAATAATTAATCTATTCGCCATTATTTTCTTCCTCCAATTCTCTTATTCCGTTAGCGATAAATGAATCTTCGCCATCTTTTGCTTGTTTAGTATATTTTATGAGAACAATCTTGTTTTTCACTAAAAGTGAAATACTATCGTTATATTCTTTTGAGAAGACAATTACTTCCATCTCTCCAGTTTCATCGAAGATCTTGACGAAGGCCATCGGTGTGCCTTTCTTGGTATTGATGGTCTTTTTAGTTTTAACGATGCCAGCAACTAATCCAGAAGAATAATTATGAGCCTCATTAACTTTAACTGCTCCTAATGATTTGATGACATCCGCTTTATAAGTTAATGGGTTATCGGAAATCATTATTCCTAATACTTCATATTCGTTATTTAAATTGGTTAATGGATCATCTTTCTCTTCTCTCATCAGTGGGGCGGGGAACATCGTGATACCAATAGATAATTGTCCATCATCACTTGTATTGAGTTCCGCGTACTGTAAAGCGCTTCTCATATTGAGTAACATGCTAGAACGTGATGGATATAATTCATCTAGAGCACCGGAATGAATAAGGGATTGCAAATGTCTTTCATTAAGTTTGTATTTATACATTCTTAAAACGAAATCAAAGTAATCTTTGAATAAACCATTCTCTTCTCTTTCCTTAAGAATCTTTTCAGTAATAGAAATGCTAATTTCTTTAATACCGGTTAATGGATATAGTAAACCGTTATCTTTTATAACAAAGTTATAAGATGAATAATTAATCGAAGGAGAGTATAGTTTATAACCGAATGATTTTAATTCGGAAATATAATCGTTGAATTTATTGTCGCTAGTCGCAGAACTAGAACCGAATAAAGCACAATAAAATTCTAAGGTGTAGTGGAGTTTTAACCACGCCATACGGCAAGCGATGATGGAATAAACTACAGAGTGAGATTTGTTAAATCCATATTCCGCGAATTTTAAAATATCTTGGAAAACTTTCTTCGCGGTATCTTGGTTATAACCTTTCTTTAAACATCCATTAACGAATTGTTGTTCTAAGCCTAATAATTTGGTTTTGTCTTTCTTGGAGACAGCACGTCTAAACATATCCGCTTCACCTAAAGTGAATCCCGCCATCTTCATCGCAATATTGTTAATCTGCTCTTGATAGACAATAATTCCATATGTCGGCTCTAATATTTCTTTCAAATCATCAGAAATATAAGTGAATTTTTGTTTTCCTTCTTTGCGTTTTGCGTAGGTGGGGATATATTCCATAGGACCAGGACGACCTAACGCTAATAAAGCGACGACATCATCAAAATTAGAAGGTCTTAAAACACTGATGCTGCGATGCATAGCTTGGGTATCGATTTGGAATAAGCCCATTGTTTTATTTTCGGAAATCATCTTAAAGATTTCTGGCTCATCAAAAGGAATTTGATATGGATTTAATTTGGCTTCGGGATATCGATGATTAATGAGATTAACACAATTATAAATAATTGTGAGATTGCTTAAAGACAAGAAGTCCATCTTTAATAATCCCTGCTCTTCGAGATATTCCATTTCGTATTGAGAAATATAATTATCACCATTAATAATTGTTACTGGGATAGTTTCAGTTAATGGTTTGTCATCGATGACGACACCGGCAGCGTGTAATCCACTTTGCCTTGGTAAGCCTTCAATCTTACTCGCTAAAGAAACAATTTCTAAATAATATTTATCGCTATCAACGAGTTTTCTAAAATCAGGTAATTTCTTATAGGAATCCCTTAATCCGAAATCTTTATTTGTTAATCTCTTTGATAGTTGATCAAGTTGATTGTTGCTGTAGTTATAAATTCTACCGATATCTCTAATTGCTTGTTTAGCACCGATAGTTTGGAAAGTGACGATATTGGCCACGCGATTATTTCCGTATTTCTCTCTTAAATACTGAACCATATAATCACGTTTGACATCCATAAAGTCAACGTCGATATCAGGCATGGTTTTACGGTAGGGATTTAAGAATCTTTCAAATTGTAAATCATAATCGAGAGGATCAATTTCTGTGATGCCTAAAAGATAGCTGACTAAACTACCAGCAGCACTGCCTCTACCAGGACCGACGAGTATATCATGCGTCTTTGCGTAATTAACATAATCTTGGACAATTAAGAAATAATCATCGTATCCCATTGAGTGGATAATAGATAATTCATAATTCAATCTATCTTTATGTTTTTCATCATTTAAATTGAGTTTTAGGAGGTTTTTGTAGCAAATTTCCTTCAATTCTTGTTGGGAATTAGCGACTGGGTAGTGGAGTAATTCACCTCTCTTTTTAAAGAAATCAAATTGCGATTTTTGCACAATTCTAATCGTGTTAGCAAGTTCTTGAGCGGTATAGATTTTGCTATAGTCCTCTTCACTCATGAAGTAGTTTTGGCCAACCGCTTCTTTTTCTTGTATCTTTTCATCATTAGCGATAGCTTTGACGATGGTCATGATGATAGCGTCATCTTTTTTGAGATAACTGATTCTCGGGAAAGCAACACAGTTATAAGTAAATTGGTTAGCAAACTTTCTGATTCTATTCGCGTATAAGAATTCTTCGCGAGAAGTAACTTCTAAACCGAGATAGAAATTATCTTTAAATATTTTGGCGAAGCTTAATAAATACTTATTAAATGAAGAATCATAATCTTCCACGAATAGTTCTCTAAATTTGCCTCTCACTGTTTCTAAGATACAGATGAGACCATTTTTATGTTCTTCTAAAAATTCTAAAGTAAGATCTCTAGATGCTGATTCAAGATTAGCATCCATTAAATTGTGATATCCCTCTTCGTTAATGGCGTATAAGCAAATTGTATCTCCATCAATAATAAATTCTTCACCCACGATAAAAGCTTTCTCGTTTCTTTTCATCATCGAGATAAATGGTGGGATACCATACATTACTTCGTGGTCGGTAATACCTATTCCGTAATAATCATTTTTCTTTAAAGCTGTTTCAATTCTTTCTATAGTCAAACCGCTTTGTAAGAAAGAATAACCAGTAACAACATGTAGGGGGACGAATTTCATACTAATATTATTATATTAGCAACGCACAAAAAAATGTACCCATAATTGGATACATTTTTATTTAGCGTTTTATTAGAACAATGCATCGAGAGCAGCGATGAATTCCGGAAGTTGATCGAGCGTTTCAATCTTCGCACCAGAGGCTTGCGCATGACCGCCTCCACCGAATTGAGTAGCCACTCCATTGATGGCTTTTTCTTTACTTCTAATGGAAATTCTCCAGCACGGTTCTTTGGGATTATCATCTTGAGTGATGGAACACCATGCATTGATTCCTTCGATGTTAGAGAAGAGATTGACATTCTCTTTTCCGCGTTCTGTGGTGATATTTAATTCACGTTGAATATTGCTATCTAAAACATAGTAGGCAACGCCTTTTGGTGATATAGAGAAGTGGTTTAAAATGTATGCTGTAACTTTTAAGTCATCGACTTTCTTTAAATACATGTTCTGATAGATTTTAGAAATATCGATTCCCGCTTTTAATAATTCACCGGCAATTGCGAATGTATGCTCGCTTGTCGAACTATATTGGAAGCGTCCAGAATCACCGACGATAGCGATATAAAAATAGCTCGCGGCCTCTTTACTTAAAACATAGTCACCTTTGATATTTAATAAAGCGGAAACAATGTTTTCACTTGCCGCTGATGCAGCGGTATTAACGATAGAGACATTACCCCAATGTTCGACATCAGGATGGTGATCTATTTTAATTTTGTATTTTGCTTTCTTAAATCTCGGATCAGCGATACGGCTGGCGTTGCCTACATCAAGAATAAAAGCTAAGAATGGTTCTTTGAACCAAGATTCTGGTAAATTCTCCATCTCAGGGAATAATCTCGGAGTGAATGTCACATGATTATCACCGACGACATGAACTTCTTTTTCTGGGAAGTTATCTTTGATCCAAGTATATAAACCCATCTGTGAGCCTAAGGCATCATAGTCAGGCATGATGTGACGGAAAATACAAATGCGATCGTATCTTTTAATCGCTCTAATAATCTTTTGAATATCTTTTTTAAATGGTTTAGAAAATTCTTTAATAATGGGGTCAATTTTTTTCATATTACCTCCTATTTATTTTAAACCTAATCTATAAGCATCACGAGCAATCATCACTTCTTCATCAGTGGGGATCATCGCGACTTTAATCTTGCTATCAGGAGTGGAGAATAATCCTTCTTTTCCTCTTAAAGAGTAGTTTAATTCTTTATCAATTTTAACACCTAGTGCGTCAGCGATTAAATCGCAGATTGCTTGTCTAGTTCTCGGTTCATTTTCACCGATACCAGCAGAGAAGATAATGAGGTCGCATCCACCTAAGCGGACAAAGTATTGACCGATATAATCTGCAACACGTCTATTGAATAAATCGTTGGCGAGGATACATCTTTCATCGCCTTTATCAACACCCGCTAAAATGTCACGAGAATCGGATGAACCACCAACACCGAGGAAACCGGATTGTTTATTAAATAATTGATAAACTTCTTCTGAAGATTTACCTGTTACTTGGCAAACATAATTAAAGACGCTGGGATCCATATCACCAGTTCTTGTACCCATCATGATTCCACCTAATGGTGTTAAACCCATAGATGTGGCAACGCATTTACCATCTTTGATAGCGGTGATGGAAGCGCCAGAACCGATATGACAAGAGATGACTTTTGGATGTTCGACACCTTCTAAATATTTTTGCGCTTCTTGGGCTAAATATTGGTGGCTAGTGCCATGTGCACCATATCTTCTAATATCGTATTTTTGTGTTAAATCATAAGGAATCGGATATGTGTAATCAACTGGTTCCATAGTTTGATGGAATGCTGTATCAAATACGGCGATATTTGGACAGTTAGGAAGAACTTCTTTAAAAGCCTCATAACATGTTAAATTTGCCGGGTTATGAATAGGCGCTAAGGGGATGAGAGATTTGATTTTTTCTACCACATCTTCATTAAATAGTACGGATTTGCTGAAATATTTACCGCCTTGGACCACTCTATGACCACAAGCTTTAATTTCATCAAATGATTTGATAATACCTTTTTCTACTAGAGCGTTGACGACAACTTTAGCAGCGTCTTCATGATTTTTGAAAACTGGGAATGTCTGATCTTTTTTACCATCATATTTGATAGTGAAAATACCATCGGCTAAACCGATTCTCTCGCAGTTTCCTGCTGCTAAAACTTTTTCTTCTGGCATTTCAAATAATTTAAATTTTAATGATGATGAACCAGAATTAACGACCATTACTTTTGCCATGTTTTATACCTCTTTAATCTTTAACATTATACTAGTTATTGAACGAGTCTTTCAATAAAATTGAATTGTTCTCTAACGTGCGTGTATGTATTCACATAAAGAAAAAAACCTTTTATAATAAAACAAAGATATATTCGGAGGAATATGAAATGAAAAAGAGAAATTCATTTGTCATCCTTTGCGCTGTATTTTCGATGGGCTTGCTTCTCGGTGCTTGTAATACCCAAAAGCCAGCAAACCAGAGTGACGTACCTAGCGATAGTCAAGGAAGTGAAGTAGTAGCATCTTACACTGTCGCTTTCAATTCCAATGGTGGTAGTGATGTTGCTAGCCAAACAGTGAAAAAAGGTGAAAAAGCGACAAAACCAGCCAATCCAACAAAAGAAGGTTTTACCTTTGGCAATTGGTTCGAAGATAGTGTTTTAGTAACGCCTTATGACTTCAACACTCCGGTTACATCTAGTTTTACATTATTTGCTAGTTGGACTAAAAATACCGAACCACCAATACCGCCCGAACCAGTAACTACCGACTATTATGCGGTTATTGGTGCGGAAAAAGTGGCAATGACTGCCGATACAGAAAGAATTGCCGAGAATCAAACTGGCAATTACATTTGTACTTTCTCTTCTATTAGCGAAGGACAAACTATCAGTTTCTTAAATTCTGATGAAGTTGCTATAAACAATTATGGTCCAGATTTAGATTATGAATCTTATCATAATAATGTTTTAAATGATGGTGGAACTTATAAAGTTCATAATGATGCATCTAATGTCAAAGTGACATTTAGAACTTGGGAAGATGGTGGTTATTCTTTCTGGATTGATGGATATGAAGACGCCACCCCAATCATCACTGAAGAATATTATTTATATTACGATGGCGTTTATACCAAAATGTCCATTGATGAAAGTGCCTCTTTAGTGCAAAATCAACTGGCTCAATATCATGTTGGAATTTCTCCAGTAGTTGCTGGTTCAGAAATCTATTTCGCTGATAGTCAACAAATTAAGTTAACTAATATTGGCAGTGACATTGAAGACGCTACAAACAAGAATAATATTGATACCGTTGATGGTCGTTATTACATCCATACCGGTTGTGATAATGACGGATTAATCGATTTCTATTTAAAGAAATGGTCTGATGGTGGATATTCATTCTGGGTGACTGGATATCAATCTTCCGTTGATCCTGTTGACCCATCCACACCTCATGGACCAGAAGGATCTCAATTAGTTTCTTGGTATTTAGTTGGTAAAGGTTCCTTGTGGTCTTATGACTGGGATATCGAACATGGTGTTCAACTATATTCCAACCCAGATAATGCGGAAGATAAAGGATGTATCTTAAGTGTTACGTTTGCTGCCGATGATATATTTAAAGTCACAGATGGCACTACATGGTTTGGCTATGAAAAAATAGATACATTTGTATCTGATGATAATTATGGCCTTAAGAACTTTGCTTCTACTCCAGATGGTTTTGATGGTCAAAACATCAAATGCACAGTTGCTGGCACATATGACATTTATGTCAATAAAACTGGAACTTTTTGGATTACTAATTATCAAGCTTAATCATTATGAAAAATAAAATTTACCCCTTTTTAACGGTAGTATTAGTAGCGGGATTATTATCCGCATGTAATACGCAAAAACCAAACAATAATAATTCTTCTTCATCACAATCCTCTCAAGAGGAAGTTTTAACTGAATACACAATTACCTTTAACCCATGTAATGGAAATCCCAACGATATCATTCGTTTGAAAGGTGTAACTGGCACAGTTTTAACTCTCCCTCAATGTGGAGCTTTAAATGGCCAACCATTCTTAGGATGGTCGACAAAATATAGTCAAAGCCGGAAGATGGGCGATCAATCCGCAATTGTCACCTCTTATACCGTCGGCCAATCAAATGCTATTCTTTACGCTTGTTATTCCAGCGCCGAAGTCGGTGAATATATGGAAAACTTGAAGAGAACAAGTACAGCAAATCACTTATATTATCATTATTATCGTTTTAATGATGATTACGCTCCTTGGGATGTATGGGCCTGGCCCTATAAACCAAAAGCCGGTGAAGGTGCAAAATTTGACTGGGTTACATCTTTAAGCGATTCTAAAGGTGGTGCTTGTGTCGATATTGACCTTAGCAAAGACTATGATGGTGGCTGGAATGCTGGCACACATGTCATGGGCGGCACTAATGTGAACTTCACTGGTTCCACACAAGTTGGGTTGCAAATTGTACAAAGCGCCTCAAGAAATTCCGATAGTGGATTCTGGGTCAATGATAGCGGGCAAATCTATGTCGCTTTAGATAATTACGCTTTAGAACTCACTAATGGTGGTGTGGCTTATCATATCTTTGTCGTGCAAGATAATGTCCAAGAACCATCTGCAATTCCTGCTGATGTCATCGATGATCCATTTGCGGATGATGATGGCACAAATACCACATATAACAATTCCACATACGACAATGTAAATTGGAATAATACCGCTAATAAGACAGCTACTGCATCTGATTTTAAAGATGTCGGTGTTGGCTATCAAATAATGGTCTCCAGCTTCGCTGATAGTGATGGTGATGGATTTGGCGATATTTATGGTATTACCAATAAATTATCTTATTTAAATACTTTAGGCGTAAAAGCTATTTGGTTAACTCCAATTCAATTATCTGATTCTTATCATGGTTATGATATTACCGATTATGAAATGGTTGATCCGAAGTTTGGCTCTACCGTTTCTCCTGCCGCTATCGCTAATGGTGGAGAAGTGACAAGTGAAACTGCACTTGCAGATTATCGTCAATTGATTGATGCCGCTCATGATTTAGGCATAAAAGTGGTGATGGACTTAGTCCTCAATCATACTTCCACCGCAAACAAGTGGTTTGTGAAATCCGCTAATCTCGATGATGAATATCGTGGTTATTATCAATGGGGTAATCATGAGACCACTCCCGGGCAAATTAACGAAAATAAATGCTGGTATCCATATGGTGACCATCCATATTCTTACTATGCGAAATTCGGATCCTCAATGCCGGAACTTAATTTCTCCTACAAAACCACACGTGAAGCCGTGGAAGATATGTCGGTATTCTGGGCTAAGGATGTCGGCGTTGATGGCTTTAGATTAGACGCTGTTAAGCATATCTATATGTCGGATGAATCAACACCTAAATCTACCGACACAATTATTTATGATAAAGCGACGGCAGGAGATTATAGTTCTAACTTATCCAAGAACTTACATTTCTTCCGTGAATTAAAAGCCACAGTAACGCAAAAATCACAAAAAGATGTATTCTTTGTCGGCGAAAACTTTGATGGTCATGCTTATCATGTAGCGCCATATTATGAAGCTTTTGATTCTATGTTCGACTTCTATACCTATTATAATTTGACATCTTCAGCCGCGACCGGAAGAACCAATACTAATAGTAAATTCGGTACAGTTTCCGGCTTTATGAACGGTGGATCACAATATCTCCAACAAGATGATTCGTCCACAGAAAAAGGTGCGAAAGATGCCGGAAATAAATTATCCTACGGAAGTAAGTGGAATTATCCATCAGTTTATGGTGTTTATAACAACTATCGTGGTGATACCTCCTTACCTGGTTCATTCACTTCTAACCACGATATCGCTCGTGTGATTAACCGTATCGCTGGTACTGGTGACGCCACTGGTTTAAGTAAACAAGGCAATGTTTCTACTGACACTTATGCATCTCTTGAACAATCGGCGAACTGCGTCAAGATTGCTGAACTTATGTTCCCGGGTGTTACTTGGATCTATTACGGTGATGAAATCGGTATGACTGGTAACTTCCCGGCTGGTAAAGATGCGGACAGTGATTTCGCTGATTTATGGTATCGTCAACCGATGAAATGGACTGCTGATCAAAGCGGTGAATATATGACCGATTATTATGTCACCGGTTCTAATATGAAAGTGCAATGGGATAATGTTAACTCTACGAGCACAGTTGTTCCTGCCAATACACAAATGAGTGATCCTAATAGTGACTTCAGTCTTATGAAACAATTTGTCACTCTCAAGACTAGTGGTGATGCTGTTTCTAAGGCTCTATGCTTAGGCTCTATGGAATCTATCTATGTTTATGGAACCGCTCCATATTGCGATAACATTCTATCGTTTAAGCGTTCTTATAATGGCACAACAGTGACAGTTGTTGTGAACTTCAATAATTACAGCATCAATAGTGGTTTATATAATTTAAGCGGTCAAGTTCTCGCTTCCTATAATGGTGCGACAGCTTCTAAGCTTCCTGCTTATTCTGCAGTTGTTCTTAAATAAACCAAAATATGACACAACTAAAAAGGTGGATTCAATCTGCCTTTTTTCATATATGTTGCAAATTTGCATTTATGTAATTGACACATATATTTATTTATTAATAAAATAAAAGCAACTTTTATTAGGCGCATTCATATAGAAGCGCAGAAAGGGATACCTTATGAAACTAAAAAACCTATTTATTACTTTAGGCTTATCTTTGGCAATGGTTTTAGGCGTTGGCGTTTCTTTAAACAATAGAGAGACTTCCAAAATAGCAAAAGCAGATGAAATTACTCTAAGGAAGTATTATTTTAATGCCAGCTCTCTTACTAATAATTGGTGGCATAATGATGGTGCGGCTACTTACATGTATGCATATAGCAGCACAATAAAAGTTGATGGTCAACCATTATCCAATGCCGCTTGGCCAGGACAACAAATGACTAAAGATCCTCAATATGGTATCGATGCCTATTATTTAGAGGTCGACGAAAGATTAGACAAGGCGATTTTCTTACGTGTTAATCCTAATAATACCAGTGAAATTTGGACACGTACTTCTAAAGAAGGTGGAGTTGATATTAATTTGCCAAATAGTGGTAACTACATTCCAGAATTCACTCTCAATTACAATTTTACAGATGCATACGATGATGCTAATTACGCTGGAGTATGGCGTCAATTAATTTATGAAGTTAACACTCATTATAAAGATATTAATGGCGTGAGCCACGAAGATCATCAAACTCTTCGTAGAGGCCATAGTCCAGCAGAACCAACAATTGGATTTGGTGAATATTTCCAAGGTTGGTACGCCGATGGAAATTATCGCGATTGGTTCTATGCTGATAGCGAACAAATTTATACTGAGCCAGTTGATGTTTACGGCTATGTCCGTGAAGCGGAACTCTACACTTATACCTACGATTTTACAAATCTAGGTGCTGCATTATCTTTAGCGAACAAGCAAGTAAGAATTCATCAATATAATTCATTAGATACAGATGACCATTTCTTTACTATTAATAGCACTTATACCGGTACATTTACTTCTCCGGAAAACTGCACTTTATCTATTGAAGGTTTACAACAATACTATAATGAGATTTATATCCACAATAGTACTTGGACATCATGGTATAAAAATGATGTTTTGATGATTCTTATTAGACCAGGCAACAACGAATATAATCTTTGTTTTAGAACTGAAGATGATATTCCTCCAACCGAAGGTTATTATCTCGTTGACACAAATAACAACGCTAGATTTGATAACGTCCATCACGATGATGCGAGCACACAAAACTATTATAAGATGGAACAATTTGCTGCACCTGATGCTAATGGCTTTATCGCTGTTTATAGAGGCCATCAAACGAAATATGAAGAAAGATTATTAATTCGTTCTTATTTCAATGGCAAGGATAAATTCTATGGTAAAGATGATGAGAATTATTTCTTTGATGATGTGAGCAGATACAACTATTATTCTCACTATGAAAGTGAAACATCTCAATATGTCGAATATTATTATGTGAGATTTGACCGCGCTGGAACATTCGATATCTATTTACATCAAAACGGTACATACCATGTCGTTCCAACTTCCGGAATTGTTGGATATGTCAATTATTCCGTCTTCGCTCCTGAATTCAAAGGCGTTTTAGATCATGAAGGATTTATCTTAGAAGAAGATGAAATCTTCAATCCAAGTATCCCATCAGCGATTTATGAAGAAAGCCTCGATTTGAACATTCTTCCTACTGGCGAATTATTCACCGATGAACAATGTACAATTCCTTATACTCCAAAAGTTATTGAAAATGGCGAAACCATTTATGCGAAAGCTTATTTGGAAGGTGCTTACTTAGTGGGTGACGCGACATTCAGTGGTGGTGCGGATAAAGCTTGGAAACTTGAAGGTTCAATCGGCTTTACATTCACATCCTTCACTGGTGAGTGGGATGAAGATGATGATAACATTTATCGCAACCACATCTCTATGTTTGCTGATGTGAATATTCCTGTGACTACCACGCCAAGTAATCCAATCACTGTTGGAACCTTAGCATTAGTTAGTATGTATGGTGGTTATCAAGGTTATTTAGACAATCCATTACATCCTGATTTCACCTTAGATCACACCTATAACTATGCAAATCTCGTGCAAAATGAAGGAGATTTCTGCAAATTAGCGTTCACAAGAGGTGGCCAATATACAATTAGTTCCACAGTGGAATTAGTCTTCCATTATGGCGAAGGTAATCCACGTCCTACCGAACGTTTGGATATCATTGTTAACGTTTCTTTATCACAAGAAGATGATTCTAGAGAGAACTTCATCGATAACTTCTTAACCGCTATCGGTGGTATCTGTCAAAATGATGGCAGCACCAATATCACCAATTTACAAAACGAATGGGCGATTCAAAAAGGTATCTTCAACGCTTTAGATGAAGCGGATAGAAATGTCATTAAAGCCATTGGTTTCAGTGGTGGAAATGAAAACGGCAATAACTTAGAGAAGATGATTGCTAAATATGCTTATATCATCACTAAGTACGGCACAAACACATTTGAAGACTTTATCTTCGGACAAGAATTAAACGCTCGAAATACTATTTCTTTAGCGAATAATTCCAATGTCGCTATCATCGTGATTGCCACCTTATCCATGACTTCCTTATTAGTGGTCTTTGGTATCAAAGCCTTCTCATTAAAGAGAAAAGAAGATTAACTGAATTAATCGATTGAAACTAAATTAGAGACCTTCAAAAATAAATGAAGGTCTTTTTATGGAAAATTATTAATGAATTATCGACTTTATTATAAATAAGTAACATAATTATTTTATGAAAGTTAAACACGTGGTGAAAAAACTCATCACTCCAAAACGTGTGGCTATTGTTATGGCTATCGTTTCTTTGGTGAGCTTTACTTATAAATTCACTCTCGGTTTATTAGCGACTTCTTTAGTGATGATTGTCGCAGCTTTACCAACCTTATTTGTTTTCGTCTGTAAGGCATTATATGCGAAAGATATGTATAAAGATCAAACTTATAAGTTAAAAACTTATTTTGTTATGATCTTAGTTACTATCGCTTTTTCAATATTATTTATCATGTTCTCCATCTTTAAAGTTGGAGGTATTGATATCACTAATAAGAATAGATTTACTGGCTGGGTTGGCTTGATTTTTATTTTCTTTATCATCGCCTTATTTGTCTTATCAATTATTAACTTAAAAGGAGCGATCGATAAGAAAGATTTAGTCTATATGGGAATTAAGGAGATTTCCTTTGTTTCCGCTTTAGCGGATGCAGCGATGATTCAAGAATTCGTTTATCGCGTAGCTTTAAAATATATTCCCTTCCCGATTCCTTTTATGGATATCACAAATAAGTACTTCCCATTAATCGTGGGAGCGATGATGATTCTCGTTCCTCTTTTGATGATTAAAAGATTCTTTAAAACCACTTCTGAAATTAATGATCAATTAGGAAGAAATAAAGAGAGGTCGATGCTACAAATCGTCGGTATTGTGTGTGCGATTGAAGTGGTAATCTTTGTGGTCTTCCAAATTATCGAAATGAATTTTCCAATTTCTTATAGTTTTGAAAATAGAGTTTTGCCATTATATTTCATTGAATTTATTAGCATTCTCATATTCGGCCCTGCTTTAGGCACTTTGTTTTTCTGCATAGGCGATATCGTCAAAGATTACTTAACGAGAATGAAGAGAATAATAATAAGGCCCAAAGAATCAGATGATGAAACGAAACCAAAAGAATCGAAAACATCGGTATAATTGACTAATTATTATTATAAAAATATAATTAATTTGATAAATTAATGCGCACTAATACATAGGCGCAATAAACAAAGGAGAAAAACATATGATTAAGAAAAATGTTTTTTTGACCCTCGGTCTATCTTTAACAATGGGGCTTGCTGCCGTTGCTTCTATCAGCATGGCAAAAGAATCTCAACCCGCAAATGCTGCAACTGTGACCATTTATGCTAAGATGGAGCATAGTTGGTGGACCACTGATGGCGCTGCTATCGGTATTTATTGCTGGGATAGCGGTGACAATTCAAAAGCCGCTTGGCCAGGAGAGAGAATGACATCAGTTGATTCTTCTCAAGGTTTATGGAGTTTTGATATCGATATCGCGACATATCCAAATGTGATTTTTACAAGAGTCAATGGTGGAATGGGTGCTGTTTCTGATTGGGGCGCCAAAACAAAAAATCTTGCATTCCCAACAGATGGTAAAAATTTATTTACCATTACCAATTCTTCAGCTAGTTGGGGTGATCCTGGTTGTGATGGCGAATGGTCAACTTATGGTGGTGGTGCGGAAATTACCACATTTGAAGTAACGACTAATGTTAAACAGATTAATGGCACAGTTGTCATAGATACTGTACAAGTTGCAGAAGGTGGACTTCCTGTCAATCCAACATTAACATATGGGCAATTATTCTCTGGCTGGTATAGTGATCCTGACTATACAGCCGGTAATGAAGTTACATCTATTACAAGCAATACGACTGTTTACGGCAAAATTTCTATGGCTGCCACTAAGGCTTATGTCTTAGATGTTTCTGAAGTTTCTTCAGTATTCCCTGATCCATATATCTATTCCTTTGATGATCATGGATCTAATGGTGCTTGGCCAGGACAACAATTAGGTGGTACTGATATTTATGTTCCTGCCACTGCTAAAATCATTATCACTGATGGTGCTGCCACTGATACCAAACAAACAGTGGATATCACACAAAGTGGTGTTAATGGTGATAAATTAATCATTCATAACACTTTAGAGGGTGGTAAATATACCGCTGAATGGGAATCCGATATTTTAGGAGAGAATAATTTCGTTCTTAAATTCCGTTCCCAAACCATCAATTTCGCTTTAGCGGATGAAGGTAAACCAGAAGGTGTCTTACATCAATTTAAAGCCACTCTTCCCAATGGTATTCGCGGTGGATTATTAGAATTCTATAAAGGTGATAATAAGATTACCGAGAATATCGGTGTTGATTATTCCGAAGGTCAACCTGTTGCCAATAATAATATCGTTGGTGATGTGACAAACGGCTTCCGCATTTATCATTCTAAAGAAAATATGGAAATCTATTTAAAGACTTATAGTGATGGTGGTATGTCCTTATGGGGAACTGGATACGATGAAAATGTTTTCTATCTCAGTTATTACAATATCGCTTTACATCTTGATGAAGAATTCACCCCTTATGGTGACTACATCAAGCAATTTAGATGCACCAACCCATTAAGTATGGTTGCCAGAGCGGAAAATGAAACCAAATATTCTATTTATGATGAACCAGGCTGGACACAACATTTTTCCATGGAAACCGCTGGTGATAATAATGCTTATCAGGATTCAGATGACACTTACTTCAATCTTTATAACGATTGTACAGAAGTCGTTTATTTGAAGATGAAAGCTGATTTATCTTTAGTCTTATATATCGGTGGTAGAACTCATAGTAGAACACTCATCATCGGTGGCGAAGAACATCAATTAGAAGCCTATCAACCAGAAGGTGAAGCTTTACAATATCGTCTCACAAATGTTGATTTAACCGCTGGTCAATCTATCTATTATAGATTTGATGGTGAAGCACAAGATATTACCGCGAAAGCAATTGGTAACAATAACTTAACATCTGATCTTATAGTCTTCGCGGACGCTACAGGTGCAGATTTATATCTCAATCCAGAAAACATGACTTTATGGGTTGGCGGTCTCGGATTAGAGAATGCTACTGGCTTCCATCTATTAATAACAAATGATAGTAATGAAACTGTCCAATTCTTGAAGATGACACTTAATGAGAATAATCCAAGCGAATATTATTCCGCTGCTCACGCCTTCACAAATGGTGACATGATTCAAATCGTTGATTGTAGCCACGCGGATGCCTTACCAGTCGTCTTCAATCCTGCTGGTGGATTAAATAATTATTCCACAGATGAATTCTATTTAGATGAAGGTGTTGTCTATTGTGGTCAACCAGT
>JAEEHE010000048.1 GCA_016280685.1 Caryophanales bacterium | reverse complement strand
GTTCTAACGACTTTTCTCGCTGCTCTTTTAACGGCTTTGTGTTCCAAATACATGGCTTCGGTTAATTGTTTACCGACTTTCATAATTGGATTTAAAGCGGACAAAGGATCTTGGAAAATCATGGAGATTTTCACGCCTCTTACTTTAGTAAATTTATGTTCGGGAAGAGATAATAAATCCTTTCCATCATAAAGAATTTCTCCATCTTCGATAATCTTGTTGTTCGCTAAAATACCTAAGATAGCTTTACTTGTAACTGATTTACCAGAACCGGATTCACCAACGATGGCTAATGTTCTACCTCTATATAAGGAGAAATCGATACCACGGACGGCTTTGACTGTACCGGTATTGGTTTTAAAGGAGATACGAAGATTTTTTACATCGAGTATTTTTTCTTGTTTATTGCTCATAAATTATTCCTCGCTTCCTCTTAAAGTTGTATTGAAGGCATCGCGGAGACCGTTGCCGAATAAGTTGAAGGAAATCATTAATAAGGAAATGACAATGGCCGGGAACAATAAGACGTGTGGGTAATATTGAATACTGGCCGCTTGTCCTTCGTTTAATAATGCACCGATAGATGAGATACCGCTGGTGCTGAAATCGATAATTCCTAAGTAAGATAAGCTACTTTCGGAGAAGATGACACCAGGAATCATCAAAACGCTAGAGGTCACTAATGTACCAGCAGCATTTGGTAAGATGTGTTTAAAGATTAAACGAGAATCTCTCGCACCTAATGTACGTGAAGCAAGAACATATTCTTGCCCTTTAAATCTATAGAATTGCATACGCGTGGTAGAGGCGACACCGACCCAACCGTTATAGACGAAGGCAATTAAGATAGCGAGAATAATCGTACCTGCTGAACCAATGGCCGCTTTTAATTGGACATTATTGGTTAGTTGAATTTGCATAATCGTCATAATGATGATTGTAGGTACGTTAGCGATAATATCGGTAATACGTTCCATAATTAAGTCGACTTTACCACCGAAATAGCCACTGACTGCGCCATAAACTAAACCGATGATGAAGTTGATAAAGGAGATACCGATACCTAATAATAAGGAGAATCTCGCACCTAAGGCTAATCTTAATAAGATATCTTGACCATGTTGGTTGGCGCCGAAAACATAATTAGGTTCAAAGCCATAACGATAGGTAAAATAGTCATAATAATCGACACGAACTTTATGTAATTCATTTTCTATAACATCGAAATCGAGGTTACCATGTTCATCGATTTTATATAATGTCTCAATTTCACCTGAGCCATTTAATAATGGTTCAAATTGTGTATCAGATGGAGCGCCAGCACGTTTTGTGGTGGGGACAATCTTGTAATAGATATTTTGATTTTGATTATAATATGTGGATAATTTATCAACATAATTGTTGATAGATGTATCATCATAAACACCGTTATCGTTGAGCCAGACGATAAATTCGCCATTTAAATATGTTTCGACATCGATTGCTGGTTTTAAGATAGAGCGTTTTTCGTTTTTTTCTGGATCTTCCGCATAGGAAATATGTTTTTCATTTTCGTATGCTAAAAGTTTCGCGTATTCATCATCTTTTAATTTAATTTCTTTTGTACCTACCGCATATGTGTCGAGCATAATTGTGTAAGTTTTATAGATGGTGGAACCGATTCTCTCTTCTTTGGTTTTAAGAGTTTTTAAACAACGATTGTAGTTACTATCATCATATTGCATGTATTTATAAGTGATTTCACTGACATCGGTCTTTTTCGTGCCATCCCAGAAACCGCTTCCTTTGAAGGCTTTAATACGTGGTAAGACAGTCTTAAAGATACTATCTTGGAAACCATATTGGAAATCGCTCTTCTTGACATGATATTTCGGTGAGAAAACTGGCACAAAGATTGCAAATAAAGCGATAATTAAAATGATTATAGCCGCGACAACGGAGGCTTTATTCTTCGCAAATCTTCTCACGGAATCTTCTAACCAGCCAACAGGTCTGGTCTCAAATTTCGTATCGTGAATGCTCTCTTCTTTATGAGCAAACTGGAATTCTTCTTCAGGGATTGAAGAGTTGACATCATAGATTAATTTTTCTTCCATTATTGTTTACCTCCTCCCATACGAATTCTCGGATCGACAAGTCCATAGGAGATGTCGACAACTAGGCTTCCGACTAAGCCGATTAAGATATAGAACATCGCGACGAATTGGAATACGTCGTAGTCTTTCATTTGAATTGATTGTAAGAATAAACCACCGACACCATTAACGGAGAAGATGTTCTCAATAATGATAGAACCACTCAAAATTGAGAGAATTTCGCCTAAAATCATCGGGAAAATGGGGACTAATGAGTTTCTAAAAGCGTGTCTCACTGTGGCTTGTCCACGAGATAAACCTTTGGTTCTCGCTAATAACATGAAGTCACTAGTTAAAACTTCGGTTAATTCCGCTCTGGTATAACGTGCGTAACCAGCGATAGAGCCGAATGACATAGAGATAACTGGTAATATCATGGATTTAAACATCGCTGGTGATACCCAGCTTCCATTGAAGTCAGCACGCACTGGTGGCAACCAATTGAGTTTATAGGCGAAGATATGTTGCAATAAGAATGCATCAACAAAGCTTGGAACAGAAATAAGTAACATGACCAAAATGCTTAAAACGTGGTCTTGCCATTTATTTTTCTTCAAAGCCATATAAATACCGAGGCCTAATCCTAAAGGAACGGAAATGATGATGGAATAAATGTTAATTAAGATGGTTGGTGGTAAACCTTTTCCTAATAAGGAATCGGGTGTGGCTAACCAAGAGATTTGCCAGGAATAACCCCAACGGGATGTGTAGTGCCAAACACCATCAATTTGATATCTTGCGGGAACGATTAAGTTCTTCACAAAATTAAATAATTGAATAATGATAGGTGTTCTATGGTATTCTCCATCTTTTCCTTTATACATACGGCCTAATGCTTCTTGCATCATATAGAATTGTTCTGGGTCTTTGCCAGGACCTGTTGCCTTGTCTAAAGGTAATAAACGAATCAAGATAAAGCAGATGATAAAGATGACTAAAAAAGTGAATATCATCAACAATACTCTTTTTAAAATATACATTAATGTTTCTTTGGTATTTCTCATTTTTAGTCCTTTCTTTATCGTAAGATAAGCTAGGCTTTTCGGCCCAGCTTATCTAAACACGATAATTTGCGAAATGAAGTAATTAGTTCTTATATAAGTTGGAGAGGTTTCCACCGTGATCTTTCACGAATTGTTCCCATTCACCATCATTATAATTGAAGGTCATATGACGGATTCCGCCGTAACCGATTAAGTTGATGTAGGAAGGAGAACCATTCTCAATCTTGAAGGAGTTGAGAGATGCGGAAGCTCTAGCCACTAATGGGATAGCTTCAAATCTTAATAAGATAGCAGCTTCTAAGTTGGATAAGACATCTAAGATTCTCTTATGTTTAGCAGCGTATTCTGGGCTATCTTTTGGATCGTTTTCAACGATTTCGTTAATTTCACTCCACCAGTTGTGGTAGGTCTTTCTTTCACCGGAACCGATTTCGCCGTTGCCGTCTAAATCGATTTCCACCCAAGCATCCATAAATTCATTGTTTGGATTGAGGTAGTCACCGTTGAAGTTTTCATCATTTTGATGACCTTTGAAGCCATATTCACAGTTAGAGGTGAATGTGGAATCACAATAGACTTGCATTAAACC
>JAEEHE010000047.1 GCA_016280685.1 Caryophanales bacterium | reverse complement strand
CAAGAAAGTTTCCACTTTAAAAGAAAGTGAAATCAATAAATATCTTGCCAGTAGAAATATTGTTGGTTATACCACACTATTATCGAGATGGGATGGCACCGCTTATAAAGCCAACTACATCACTATCGATAACTTCTACTGCAACTTATATACCGGCCAAATTGAAGGCGTCACACGCCCCATCGCCGAATTTGTGGCGAAGATTAACATCAATGGCTATCACACCTCTATGACTATCACTTCCTATGCGGGTGATGATATGGCCCAAGGTAAAGATATGGTCTACACTATCAGCGATGTCAAATATGGCACCGCCGGTGCGGAAAATATGAAAAAAGATATCATTTCCATCTTATCTTCTTCATTAAATGAAGGTGATGGCGTGATGGTCGCTATCGGCGCGGATAACACTGTGAGATTTAGATTCGAACAAAATCTCGCGACAACCGAGCAGAGATGCGAACAACAAGTATATGAAAATACCGGTCATGAATATGACTTTGCGACATATTTCAAACCCAATAATTTAAACTTTGTGGCAACAGGTATGTCCCGTAGCGATGATGGCGCAATTTATGTGTCATTAACCGAAGGTATTAATTATTAATTAAAGCTAAGACGGAGAAGAGTACTTAGAACCTTTCTTTCAAGAGAGTATCCGGTTGGTGCAAGGATATAAAGAAAATCTAAGGAATACACTCCTGAGCTGCTTCCTGAAATATAGTAGGGATTGACGGGTTCGCCCGATATAGCGAGATGTGCGATGCACACGTAAAGGGATAATTCGTGAGAGTTATCTAAACTGAGGTGGTACCACGATAATAATCGTCCTCTAGACCAATTTTTTGGATAGAGGATTTTATTTTATAAAAGGAGAATAAATTATGGGAATTTATGAAGAATTAATCGCTAGAGGCTTATTAGCCCAAGTAACCGATGAAAAAGAGATTAGAGAACTGATCAATAATGGCAAGGCCACATTCTATATCGGTTTTGACTGCACAGCCGATTCTTTAACCGCTGGTCATTTTATGACTTTAGTGTTGATGAAGAGATTGCAACAAGCCGGTAATAAACCCATCGCCTTAATCGGAGGGGGCACGACGATGATCGGTGACCCATCCGGAAGAAGCGATATGCGCAAGATGCTCACTATCGAAGATATTAGACATAACGCGGATTGTTTTAAAAAACAAATGGAGAGATTTATCGAATTCGGTGAAGATAAAGCTTTAATGCTCAATAACGCGGATTGGTTATTAAAACTCAACTATGTCGATTTATTAAGAGAAGTCGGTGCTTGTTTCTCTGTCAATAAGATGTTAACCGCAGAATGTTATAAACAGAGAATGGAAAAAGGCTTATCCTTCTTAGAATTCAACTATATGATTATGCAATCATATGACTTCTATCATCTATTCAAAGAATATGGTTGTACCTTACAATTCGGTGGCGATGATCAATGGAGCAATATGCTCGGTGGTACCGAATTAATCAGAAGAAAATTAGGGAAAGATGCTTACGCTTTAACCATAACCCTATTGACCGATTCTAATGGTATGAAGATGGGCAAAACCGCGGGTAACGCTGTCTGGTTAGATCCTCATAAGACTTCACCATTTGAATTCTATCAATATTGGAGAAATGTCGGTGACGCTGATGTCATGAAATGTTTAAAGATGCTCACCTTTATTCCTTTAGAACAATTAAAAGAGATGGAAAGTTGGGATGATTCTCGTATTAACGAGAAGAAGATGATTCTCGCTCATGAATTAACCGAGATGGTTCACGGCAAAGAAGAAGCTGATAAAGCGGAAGCTGCCGCAAAAGCGTTATTCTCTGGCGAAGGTGATGATGAAAATATGCCCACTACTGAACTCGATAATGTCGATGATAATGGAATCTCTTTATTAGATGCGATGGTCATCGCAAAATTAATCACCAGTAAAGGTGAAGGTAGAAGACTCATCGAACAAGGTGGTGTCTCCGTCAATGGAGAAAAGGTCACCGATGTCTATATGAACCTCTCTAAAGAATTATTATTAGAAGGCGTTAAAATTAAAAAAGGGAAGAAAGTCTTCCATAAAATTATCGCTAAATAATATGAGAGCAACTGGTTAGTAACGCCAGTTGCTTTTTTTATTGAATTCGATTGTAACAGTTGCTACAAGTGAATTATTTTATGTATTCCCTATTGTGAATTAGAAAATATGAATATATTATTTTACTAGAGAGGCATGTCCTCTTGACTACAAGCCGGCTTCTAGTAATTCAGCACAGCAAGTAGTAACGCGGCGATTATGAGCATGATAATCGCTTTTTTTATGCGCATTTTCTCATCACCTCCCACGAGTGTGAAGCGATAAGAGGGACATACCCCACCGGAGTTGTCCGGCTCCCTTAATATGCATAAATAAAATGCCAATTGCAAGCGCAAAAAAAGACACTATTTTTTATCTCTATATCTATATAAAAGATATAATATCAACTGAAGATTACATTAGATATAGAGATACAAGTGTCTCACAATTTTTATAAGCTATTTTTGACTTTTTCAGCAGAGGCAAAAGCCCACATGATGTTATAACCACCACATATCGCATCGACATCTAATATCTCACCGATAAAATAGACGTTCTTCTCTAATTTGGAAGATAAATCATCATTAATATCAGATAAAGAAATACCACCACTGGTGACTTGGCTATTATCGTAAGGATAGAAATCTTTAAATGTATAAATAGTGTTATGGATATCTAATTTATTAGATTCTAGATATTTTGCAATCTTGGGATTCACTAAAGAATAATAATCTCCCTCCATATCTTTGGCAAAGTCGATATGAAGTGTCACATTATTTTTATTATCTAGGCGATTAATATAATGGGACATATTAAAGATCACCATTCCACTTAATCCATCTTTTTTAAAGAGAAGTTCTCCTTCTTCTTTATGGATTAATTTATTTCCTTGATATAAAGAAGCGGAAACTTTATTTCTTAAACCATCCACCATCTTCGTATTCTCTTTGACTTTAATCGGACATAATGATGGATTGGTTTTTCTAAATTGGTAGCCGTGTTTCTTTAAAATATCATAGAAATCACCATTAGAACCGAGTTTAGGCGAAGAAAGTCCTCCGATTGCAATAATTAACGCATCGTAAGAAAAAATGCCTCTATCGGTCAATAATTGCCCGTTTTGGTAATCGTTTATCTTGATAGATAGTTCCGCTTTAATCTTTAATTGTTCCATTCTCTTTAACATCATTAAAGCGACGCTTTCTGCGGATTCACTATAAGGATAGAGAAGATCTCTCACTTCCTTATGTTTGATACCTAAAGAATTAAAATAATTAATAATATCTAAATAGCTATGTTCTTTTAATATGGGTAAAGCAAAAGATTCATTGCTATATTTATCTAATAAATCCCCTTTATTAGCGAAGTTACATTTCCCATTACCGGTCGCATATATTTTCTTTAAGAGTTTATCGTTATGCTCAAAGATACTGACTTCATAGTCAGGATGAGCTTCTTTAATTCTTAAAGCCGCGTAGCATCCGGAGATGCCCCCTCCGATAATAGCGATCTTTTTCATCTTCTCTCCGTATAGGTGATATTCACCATAAAAGCGGGTTTATCATTAACAACCCCTTTAATCACTTCCGGATTATCGAGGTTAGAGAATAATGATAATGAATCATTATCCATTAATTCTTTATCGTAATTAATTAGAAAATGTCTAATTCTATTCTTTTTATAAAATTCACTATCGTGGACATCGATAATGTAATCGATGTATTTAGTGTTATTCAAATGGCCATTTAAATCGATATCGCTATATCTGACTTTGCGGGTTTCTATTAAAGAAGAAGCTTCTCCACTACATTTACTGGGTAAAGGTAATTCTTCAGGGAGATGTTCTTCTGGGAAAATTCTTCCATTAAAAGGATTTAAACATGGTTGGTGATTATCTTTTCTTAAAACCATCCAGACGCTGGATACCTTAATTAAAGGTTGGCCATCTTTATCTTCTAATAAGAAATAACGAGGGAAGACAAATCTCATATTGTCTCCTGGATAGGTCTTTAAAGTGACAGTCTCTAAATATTTAGGCATATTGATAATATCAATAGAAAATCTAGTGATGACCCAATAAAAACCTTTATCGATAGTTTGTTTCTTTCCGATATCTAGTTCTTCCGCGTGTTCGGTGGCGATATTTTGCATCATCTTAAAGAAAGATGAGAGCTTAAGTTCTAAGAACTGATCGACATCATTACTACCGATTAATATTTTTTTCGCATACATAATAATATTATGATAATGACTTAACGACTTAATTGCAATTCTACGCGATTAACACGGAATCTATTGTAATAATCGATGACGTATTCAATGTTATGATGGTTACCATCGATATAGAATTCATCTTCGACTTGTAAATCTTCTCTATAGTGATTAGAGAAATAATGAAAAGCGTAATCAATCGCTTGATCTCTGGTTTTAAATTG
The DNA here is from genome assembly GCA_016280685.1 of Caryophanales bacterium. The sequence goes on along the minus strand of JAEEHE010000047.1, from coordinate 828 downwards.
TTTATGTATAATCACGGAATGACCGTTTTCAATTGTTTGTAATGTGTAATACTTATTCATTTATGAGTACCTCCTTATTGCCTTTTAACGTCTTGCTAGGGACGGGGTACTCATACTGAACACAATATTAGACCTTTTTAAAAAGTTGTCAATAACAAAAATAAAAGAAAAAGAGTGTTTCTTTAACACCCTTATTCACATACAAATCATTATTTATAGTAGATGTTTAAACAGATTAAATAAGCCACTAAAGAGAGAAGCAAATCAGTAATCCCTGCTAGATAAGCTGTCCATTGACGGAAACGATAATCCTGGTATTCCTTGGTATTTTTATCTTCGATAACCGTCTTATTCTTTTTATAATTACGCGAATCGCGAAAATGGGAACGGAAGATACCATATAAAATGGAGATAACTCCAACAATAATATATGAAGCCTCCACGATCGGCGGTAATGATAAAGATACTGTTAAAGGGATGCCGATTGCGGATGGAACACCTATAGCAATGGCACAATAAATTAAAGCGTAGAGAAATTTACTTTTCTTTTCAGGCGTCATTTTATTTAATGTTTAATTCTTTTTTCATCTTTTCGTTAAGTAAGACATAATGTCCGGGCTTAACTTCATACCAATGACATTTCGCATAGTCGATATCACCTTGTTCATAGACGATTTTAGTTCTTAAATTCTTCGTCTTAGGATCAGGTTGAGGAATCGCGGTTAAAAGGGATTTGGTATAAGGGTGAATCGGATTTTCATAAATCTCTTCCGCTACGCCTAATTCCACAGTATAACCATTATGCATAACAGCGATACGGTCAGAGAT
>JAEEHE010000046.1 GCA_016280685.1 Caryophanales bacterium | reverse complement strand
GAATTAGAAGTTTTACCATGGAAGATCCTCGCGATTACATTTACTAATAAAGTCGCTAATGAGATGAAGAATCGTGTGGTGAAAATGATTCCATCTTGTCAAAAAGACTTAACTATTAAAACATTCCATTCTTTTGCGGCGATGTTCTTAAGAAGAGAAATCAGTATTTTAAATTTCCCTTCTACTTTCACCATCCTCGATGAAGAAGATCAAACTAAATTAATTAAAGATATCGTCTCTGAGATGGGTTTCAAAAGAAGTGACAAGATTGTCGGTAAAGCTATCGATTATATCGGTAGTCAAAAACTTCATGAAAGATATCCTGATGACATCACCATTCAAAAAGAGATGTTCGAAGATGAAAAGCTTTGCTTAAAGATTTATACGAGATATGAAGAAGAGAAATATAAACAATTATGTCTCGATTTCGATGATTTATTATTGCAGACAAATTTCATCTTAGAGAATTATCCTTCAATTAGGGAGAGATGGCAGGATAGATATGACCATATTTTAGTGGATGAATTCCAAGACACTAACAATATTGAATATCGTTTAATCAAATTATTATCCAAGCCATCGACTTGCCATTATGTCGTGGGAGATCCTGACCAAACCATTTATACATGGAGAGGTGCTAATCAAGATATTATTTTAAATTTGCAAAAAGACTATCTAGATACAGAGACGATTATCTTAGACAGAAATTATCGTTCTACAAGTACTATCCTCGATAGCGCAAATAGACTAATTGCTCATAATAAGTTAAGAGTTAAAAAGAATTTATATACCGAAAATAAAATTGGTGAGCCAATAGTGGTTCACCGTTCTCCCTCTTCAAAAGCGGAAGCGGATTATGTCGCTAAAGAGATTCAAAAATTAAAACAAATCAACGGATATTCTTTTAAAGATATCGCCGTTTTATATCGTTCTAACTATATAACTATGGATTTTGAAGCCGCTTTAGTGAATGCTCATATTCCTTATCGCATCTATGGTGGACAAAAATTCTATCAACGTAGAGAAATTAAGGATGTCTTAGCCTACTTCCATTTAGTCGTTAACACTAAAGATGATATCTCTTTTGAACGTATTATGAATGTTCCAAGAAGAGGTATTGGTGATACCACAATTAATATCTTAAAGAAAGAAGCTGGTGATGCTTCAATGAGTCTTTATGAATATCTAAGAGATTTAGATCCTAAAGACGAAAAAACCATGCTTCCCACTAAGGCTATTAATTCTTTAAAGATGATGATAACTGTCATCGATCATACAAGAGAAGAGATTCAAAAGAATGATGAGGTTTTCTCTAAGACATTAGAGGAAATGATTCTTTCCTTTAATTATTATGATTATTTGTCTAAAGATGATGATGGTGATGAACGTATCGATAACGTCAAAGCTTTATTTGAAGATATTAGACATTATTTACACACTAATCCAGAATCTACTTTTGATGAATATTTACAAAATATCGCTTTATTATCTGCTCAAGATGAATTAGCGGATGGTGACTTTGTCACCTTGATGACTGTTCATACCGCAAAAGGATTGGAATATCCTGTTGTCTTTGTGGTGAGACTCAATGCTGGTGTATTTCCACATGTCCGTTCCTTCGCTGAGAATGGTTTTAAAGGATTAGAAGAAGAAAGAAGATTGGCTTATGTCGCAATGACAAGAGCGAAAGAGAGATTATATTTAACCTTTGCGGGCGATTATTCTTATGTCCTTCAAGGACAATTATTGCCATCCCAGTTCTTAAAAGAATCCGGTAACGAACCGAAGAAAGATGAACCCACCTACAATCCTTTCAAGAGCACGAAAAAGCAAACTTCATTCCATTTTGATGATGGACCTAATATGACCTTTGATTTAGATGATCATCAGTCATTTAAGCAAGATTTTTCTCAAGAAACTAATGATGTCGATGATTGGGAAGTAGGGGACATTGTTATTCACCGCAAATTCGGTAAAGGAAAAGTTATCGAACTAGAAGGTGATGGAATTATCAAAGTTGATTTTGAAGAACATGGTATAAAATCAATTATGGGTAATAACCCATCTGTTTCTAAAGGAGGACATGATGCATGAGTCCACAAGAAAGAGTTAAGGAATTAACGGAATTATTAGAAAAATATAATTACGAATATTATGTTTTAGATAATCCTTCTGTCAGCGATGCGGAATACGATCGCTTAATGCAAGAATTAATCGCTTTAGAAACTAAATATCCTGAATTATTATCACCCTTATCTCCTTCTCAAAGAGTGGGTGGACAAGTTCAAGATGAATTTAAGAAAGTCACTCACCAAAGAATGATGCTTTCTTTAGCCAATGCTTTCAATGAAGATGACTTATATGATTTCGATAGAAAAGTTAGAGAAGTTATCGGCCAAGATAAAGTCGACTATATGGCGGAGATGAAAATCGATGGTTTAGGCATGTCTTTAGTCTATAATAAAAAACTTTTATACGCCGCTACACGTGGTGATGGTACAGTTGGTGAAGATGTTACTTCCAATGTTATTACCATTAAATCAGTCCCTTCTCATATAGATGTCGATGGTGATTTTGAGATTCGTGGCGAAGTATTTATGCCTAAGAAATCTCTTAATAAATTAAATGCCGAAAGAAAATTAACGGGTGAACCATTATTCGCTAATGCGAGAAATGCAGCAGCTGGTAGTATTAGACAACTCGATAGTGCGGTGGCAGCTTCTCGTGGATTAGATGCTTTTTGGTATTATTTCGTCAACGCTCGTGATTTCGGTATTCGTTATCATAGTGAAGCTTTGAAATTTGCGGATAAGTTAGGTTTCAAAACTAATCCCGAAAGAAGACTTTGTCATGGCATTGATGAAGTTATTGAATATATCAAAGAATACACAATTAAGAGACCGGATTTAGCCTATGATATCGATGGTGTGGTTGTGAAAGTAGATGATATGTCATTATATGACAAATTAGGTTATACAGCCAAAACGCCTCGTTGGGCTATCGCATATAAATTCCCTCCCGAAGAAGTTATTACTAAATTAACAGATATCATCTTTACAGTTGGTCGTACTGGTAAGATTACTCCTAACGCTGTTTTAGAACCAGTCAGAGTCGCTGGATCTACTGTTCAAAGAGCGACATTACATAATGAAGATTTCATTAATGAAAAAGGTTTAATGATTGGCGATTATGTGGTCTTAAGAAAAGCGGGAGATGTCATTCCTGAAGTAGTGAGACCAGTAATTGAAAAAAGAGATGGCACACAAGTCCCATTCGAAATGATTGGTAATTGCCCAGAATGTGGCATGCCACTAGTGAGAAAAGATGCTATGCATTTCTGCGTTAATCCGAGCTGTCCTGCCAAGAGAATTGAAGGTATTATTCACTTCGCTAGTAAAGATGCGATGGATATCGAAGGTATGGGTGAAAAAGTGGTGGAACAATTCTTTAATCAGGGATTTTTCACCAATATAGTGGAGATTTATAAGTTATTTGACCATCGTGATGAGATTATTTCTCTTGATGGATGGCAGTCTAAATCTATTGATAATCTTCTTGATTCTATCGATAAGAGCAAACATAACTCCATGGAGAAATTACTCTTTGGCTTAGGTATTAAAGAATTCGGAGCGAAGATGTCAAAAACCTTATCTCGTATCTATGGTAATCTCGATAACTTAGCGAAGGCCACTGAAGAAGAATTATTAGAAATACCTGATGTTGGTCCAGTCCTCGCTAAGAGTTTGACATTATGGTTCTCTAAAGAAGAGAATCAAAAGCTTATTGAAGATTTAAGAAATGAAGGTTTAAATTTCGAATTCTTAGGAACAATATCAAAAGCCGCGAACTCTTATTTCTCAGGTAAAACAGTTGTCTTAACTGGCACACTTGATTCTATGGGTAGAAAAGAAGCTACCGAGAAATTAGAAAACCTCGGAGCAAAAGTCACCGGTTCCGTTTCTAAAGCTACTGATTGTGTCGTAGCAGGTCATGATGCCGGTAGTAAATTAGATAAAGCTCAGGCCTTAGGAATTACGGTCTTAGATGAAACTGAGTTTTTAGAACTTATAAAATAAAAGGAAGCTTTGCTTCCTTTTTTTACCACTTCATTATATTTTTTCCAATGATTGTTTTATTGGCGATATCTTCCTCATAGCAATGGTAGATATCGTTGACGGAACCGATTGTGGTTTCGCTGATAATCATCGGCTTGATTTTCTCTTGTACTTCTGGTTTCTCTAATAATTTAGCTACTACTTCGAAGTCTTTTATATCACTTCTAGTGACACCTTTTAGCGATAATCCTTTCTCTAACACTAATCTGGTGTTGAGAGGAACTTTTTCTTCACTGACACCCATGAGAATGAGATCTGCACCGACTGCGGCCCAATCAATCATTTTATTGATTGCATCGCCAGAGAATCTTCCTCCGACGATTTCAATCATCGTATCGAATTTCTCACCTTTATATTCATCATAGGTTTTAGCATCTACACCTTTAAACATTGCTAATTTGTTTTTATCGATACCGAATATAGTTAGTTTTGTTTCAGGGTGTAATGCTTCAAAAGCGATATATGTGATATAGGCTAAAATCCCATCTCCAAAGATAGCGACATGATTAGTTTCTTGGAAATTAATTCTTCTTAATCCCGCGACTGCAACGGATAGTAATTCACTGAAAACCGCTATATTTGCAGGGATTTTATTATTATACTTCACTAATAATTCCGGTTCTGAAACATAGAATGGTTTTAAGAATCCATCAGTAGTGGAACTTCTAAAAGTGGAATGAATCGCGTAATTATTACCTAAGTCTTTCCTTTTACATCTCTTGTTTTCAAAAGTGTCTAACCATTTTGCCTCGACAGAATTAGGAACGAGGATAACTTTATCGCCGGGTTTATATTTTCCAGTTGGATCTTTAATGACATGACCAACCGCTTCATGAATTGGAGCGAGGGGATATTTATGATTTAAAACTGATTGTTCACGGTTGCCTAAATAATAACGGATGTCCGCTTTACAGATAGCCATATAATCAACCTTAACTAATGTTTGACCTTTTTCTAAGTCGACATTTTCTAAGAATTCTTCTATGACACCAGGAGAAGTAACTTTATAGATTATCTGAAACATTAAAGCACCTCAGTTTTTCCAATCTTTAATAATGCTTTAAGCATCATTAAATCATCAAATGTTGTAATCTTGAAGTTTAATTTATCGCCTTCCACTAAATGGACTTCATGACCAAATGATAAAACTAATTTGGCATCATCGGTGACATTGGGAAGATTGTTCTTAATCGCTTCTTCATGAGCGGAAACAATTAAACCTAATTTAAATGTTTGCGGAGTTTGACCTTGATATAATTCTTTCCTTAAAGGAATGTCACTAATCTTTTGTTCATCGACACTTCTAACGATAGTGTCTGTCGCTTTAATAACAGTATCGACTGCGCTATATTTTTGGCAGCCTTTGATATTATCTAAAATGATCTTTTGACTGATTAATGGTCTAGCGGAATCGTGGATGATAATAATGTCATCATCTTTTGCACCTGTGGCTAAGACACCTTTAAGTCCGTTATAAACGGAGATTTGACGAGTAGCGCCACCAGCGACAACATTTTTTACTTTGCTGAGGTCATATTGTTTGCACATCACTTTGACATCATCGATGAATTCTTCATTAGTGGAGATGATAATAGCATCCACCTCTGGATTCATTTCAAAAGCTTCTATGGTATGAACCATTAATGGTTTTCCATAGATGGGCAAGAATTGTTTTGGTTTATCAGCGTTTCCCATACGGGAGCCTGTGCCTGCTGCTAATATAAGTGCTATATTCATATTTCGACCTCGCTACTATATTTTATGCTCTTTTAGATAAGATTCATAATCTTGTGTTAATGATAACCCTTTGTCATAGTGGTGACCAACTTGTTGTTCTTTGGGAGGGAGTTTTCTCCAATCTCTAAAGAGATATGTGAGATAAGCATCATAATCTTTAGGAACATTTGCTTCAATATCTTCAAACTTTAATTTGGTAAATTCATCAAATAATGTTTTAGGCATCGCTTCTTTCTTGGCGTTTGTGCCACAGAAGTTCGCTACTAATACGGCTTTATCATAAGGAATCTTTCTCATATATTTTTCAGAATGTTTTCTTCTATAATGTGCGATATCCCAAGGCCAGAATAAAATAGCGGAGATATTTAATAATAAGTCAAACCAGAATGTCCCTTTTTTAAATTTTCTTCTTAATTGAGGAACATAACTTAAATAGACTTGCATCCAAATATGCTTAACTTTTTTCGCATATTTATATCTCGGTTTATCATCGGCTAAAGAAATACCATCGATTGGGAAGATATCAATCCAAACACCGTGATTAATTCTGTGTTTCCAGAAATAAGATTCCACAAAGGTGGTGGAACTATCTCTTAATTTCGCGAAGTTATAGCAATAATGAGGATCACTCTTCCATGTTTGAATGAAATATGGAGTCCCTTCATATTCTTTTTGTAACTCTAAGTATTTATCGTAATCTTCTCTTGGCATACCGACATCGATATCGTCATCCCAAGGGATAAAACCTTGATGTCTCGCTGCGCCTAAACATGTTCCACCCACTAAGAAGTAGCGGAGATGATGCTTATCACAGACGTTGATAAAAGCTTTAAGAATGTCTAATTGTTTCTTTTGCAAATCATTCATACGTTATTAAGTTTAACAAAAATATTTATTTTTTGTTGTATTTTTTTCATTACGTATATTTTTCTATATGAAAAAGGTATCTAGTGATAAAATACGAATAACTATATATGAAACCTGTTAGTAAAGAAGTTTTAAAAACTGCCGCATCAAAAATGATGTTTGAAATGGATGATAATCAATACGATCAATTGATTAAAGAAATGAACATCTTTTTAGAACAGGTTGATTTAATAGGTGATATCCCTCATATCGATGAAGTGACACCGATGACTTTTCCTTTTGAAGTTATCAACTCTTATTTAAGAGAAGACGAAGTAGAAGAACCTCTTTCTCAAGAAGAAGCGCTGAAAAACGCCAGCGATGTCAAAGATGGGCAAATCAGATTACCAAAGGTGGTTTAATATGCATTATTTAGATATGACCATCATGGATATCCATCAAGCTTTAATGGAAGGAAAAGTTACTCCTCAAGAGCTTTTTAATGAAGCGATTAAAAGAGCAAAAGAAGATAACAATAACGCTTTTGAATATATTACCGAAAAAGAAGGACAGGAATTAATCGAACAATTATCTAATAAAGATAAGAACCATTTATTATGGGGTGTTCCTTTTGTTATCAAAGATAATTTCTCCACTAAAGATATTCCTACAACCGCATCTAGTAATTTACTAAATGGTTACAAACCTGTCTTTTCTAGTGAAGTCTATGAAAGATTAATAAATGTCGGCGCGATACCTGTTGGTAAAACTACTTTAGATGAATTCGCTATGGGTGGAATGGGCATGACTGGTCATAAAGGAAGAACCTATAATCCCTATGATCCCTCTCACAAATTAATCGTCGGTGGTTCTTCATGTGGTTCCGCAGCTGCGGTTGCTGCTAATATTGCCCCTATTGGTATCGGTAGTGATACAGGTGACAGTGTAAGAAAGCCCGCTAGCTACGCTGGACTAGTAGGATTTAAACCATCTTGGGGAAGAATATCTCGATATGGTTTGTTCCCTTTTGCCAGTTCCTTAGATCATGTTGCTTATTTCACTAGATGCATCGAAGATAGCGCAATAGTGTTAGATACTCTTGCAGGTCGAGATGATAAAGACTTCACTTCTTCATTCAAGCCTGTAGAATCATACAAAAACAACTTAAAACCCTGCATTTCTAATGTGAAAATTGCAGTTATTAAGGAAATTTACGATACGATTTATGACAAAAATATCAAAGCCATATTCGAAGAGAATTTAGTTAAACTTCAAGATGCTGGGGCGATTATAGATTATGTTTCTATGGATATTAGATTATGCAAAGCTATCTATCCAACATATTTCATTATCGCTAATGCGGAAGCGACATCTAACAATGCGAATATCGATGGTATTAAATTCGGTTCTCGTTTAGAAGGTAAAACCTACCAAGAGATGATGATTAAAACCAGAAGTAAAGGTTTCTCGGAATTGATAAAGAGAAGATTCTTATTGGGTTCATATGTTCTCTTAAGAGAAAACCAAGAAGATATGTTTATTAAAGCCCAGAAATGTCGTCACCTCATTGTCGATGCAATTAATGAAATATTAAAAGATCATGATGCGATATATTTGCCTGCTTCTCCAAGCACAGCCTTGCCATTTGAAAATAAAGGCTCAATTAATGAAGAGAGAGCCATCTCCGAAGATTATTTAGCCTTTGGTAATTTCGCTGGTTTACCATCTTTAACTTTACCTTTAGGCAAAATTGATGGGATGCCTTTTGGAGGCAATATTACTTGTAAGGCCTTTGAAGAAGAAAAAGTCTTTGATATCGCTTTAGCGATAGAAGAGATTACTGGATTAAAGAATTTATCTGCGGTGAAATAATATGAACTTCGAAGCGATTATCGGTTTAGAAATCCATGTGGAGATGAAAACTAAGAGCAAGATGTTTTCTTCCGCTCCAGTATCTTTTGGTGATAAACCAAATACGAATGTCGCTCCCCTTGATATGGCCTTTCCTGGTGCTTTACCGAGAGTTAATAAACAAGCTGTTATCCATGCGATTAGATTATGCCATGCTTTAAATATGTCTATTGATGATGAACTTTTATTTGATCGTAAGAATTATTTCTATAGCGATTTAGCAAAAGGTTATCAAATCACCCAGTATAGAAGACCGATTGGTAAAGACGGTTATATTGAGATTAATACCT
>JAEEHE010000045.1 GCA_016280685.1 Caryophanales bacterium | reverse complement strand
GTAAAACCAGTGTTAGGAACAACACTTTCTTCTACTTTGTAGCCTTTGACTATTCTTTCGACAATTTCTTTTATTTGATTCTCATTAAAGTCACTCATAAAAATCACCTCTTGTCATATAATTCTTTGGTGTCTAAAGCGATCATATATTCTTCGTTTGTGGGGACCACCAAGATTTTAACTTTTGAGTCGTCTGCTGAAATATCATTAATAATTCCACGTTTGAAATTATCATTTTTATTCTTATCGATTTTGATACCTAAATAGTCCATGTTTTCACAGACTCTTTCTCTTACGATGGTAGAATTTTCACCAATACCAGCGGTAAAGACTAAAACATCTAAACCATTTAATTCAGCGGTATAGCCACCGATATATTTTTTAATGCCATCATAGAGAATATCTAACGCTAAATTAGCGCGTTCATTTCCCGCTAAAGCGGCTTCTTCACAGTTACGAGAATCGTTAGAAATTCCCGTTACTCCTAATAGGCCAGATTTCTTATTTAATAATTCGTCCATTTGCTCAGGTGTAAGATTTCTTCTCTTCATTAAATAAGGAATGATTGTGGGATCAATAGATCCACTTCTTGTTCCCATCAATATACCTTCTTGTGGTGTAAATCCCATAGAGGTATCAACCGCTATGCCTTTATCAATAGCAGTAATGGAACTACCATTGCCCAAATGGCAAGTAATCATCTTAAGACTATTTAATGGTTTATTTAAAAATTCCGCGGCTTTTTGCGATACATATCTATGGCTTGTACCATGGAATCCATATCTTCTCACACCATCATTTGTATAGCAGTCATAAGGCAAAGCATAAATATATCTGCTTGGTTTAAAATTAGCGTAGAAAGATGTATCAAATGTCGCTGCTTGTAGTGTATTTGGCAAAAGAGCTTTACAAGCTTTCATACCTTTGATAGCGGCAGGTCCATGCAATGGATTGATGGGGACAATTGATTCTAAATATGCAATAGCGTCATCATCGATAAGAGAGGATTTTTTAAATCTTTCTCCACCATGAGCTACTCTATGTCCAACCGCATCAATTTCATCAATGCTTTGAAGAACACCATTTTGTTTATCAACCAATAATTTAAAAACTTCTTTTAAAGCTTCATCATGTGATGGCAAATCAATATCGGCTTTATAATCTGGTTTATTTGGAACTTTATGGGTGATATTACCAGCGGTGCCAATTCTTTCGCAGCCACCCTTAGCTAAAAGGATGGATTTGTCCATATCGAAAAGTTGATATTTTAAAGAAGATGAGCCTGAATTAATTACTAAAATCTTCATATTTTTCTCCATAGATCATTAATTCCACTCCACTATCAGCAATGCTCTTTTCCCAAGCTGCTCCCGGAGTCTTTTCTGTCACGATTAAATCGACATCTTTAATATCGCAAACTCTAATAAAGGAAATGTTATCGAATTTTGAATTATCCATAACCAATATCTTCTTATTTGCGGCATTAAAGATGGCCTTCTTCATTTCTGCATCTTTTTCATTAGATTCAGTAATACCAAGGTTTCTATCAATACCTTTTGCGCTACAAATGGCAATATCGACGTGGTGATCTCTAATCATTCTTTCTGCGGAAGAGCCAGACAAAGAATAAGCTCCCTCACGTAAAGTTCCACCAGTTGATAAGATGGTCCAACCTGTTTTATCGCCTAATTCTAATAAGATTTCTAAAGAATTAGTGATAATTGTAATGTTGCTAAGGGATTTGATTTGTCTTACGACATATAAAGAAGTGGACGATGCATCAAGCATCAATTGATCGCCTTCTTTAATCATGGAAGCCACTAATTCAGCAATCTTTTGCTTTGCAACAACATTAGATTTCTTTCTCACCATGTAGGGAAGATCTCTATTTTGTTTAGACGTTGAAACCGCACCACCATATGTCTTAGTGGCTAAACCTTCTTGTTCAAGCTTTTCTACATCACGTCTAATAGTTTCTTCAGAAACACCAAATTCGCGTGACAAAGAAGAGACGATAATTTTCCCCTCTAAATTAAGCTTTTGGATAATTAAGTTTCTTCTTTCTAACGCTAACATAAAATCCTACATGATAATTTTTTGCCAAGTTTTGTCATCTGGACCAGAAATAACAGAACTATCAAGATACATGCCATATTCACCAGCACTCTTCTTGGCTCTTTCAATCGCCATATCAACAGCCGCCACTTCACCGGTGATAAGGAGATAAGATTTACCACACATACCACGGGCAAGGCGAAGTTCGATTAAAGATACTTCCGCTGTTTTAACAGCAATATCTGCACAAACAATTGCTTGCGCAATTGTATAAGTTTCTAAAATACCAATAGCGTTGGGCTTTTCCACTTGAGTGGTTCCCCAAATTGCTTCAAAAATAGATTCATCAGGATTACCTAAAACAAAATCATCGATGAGTTTATCAGGGATAGCTTTTTTAGCTGCTTCTACAGCTGCTTGGACTGCCGAAACCTCACCGGTAATCAAAGTAAAATATTTTCCAGGACAGACAGTACCGGATTGCAAAATATCGACTTCTGCAGTCTTGACTAAAATATCGGTGGCGGTCATACCACTGGAAACCGTTTTATATTCAACTAAACCGATTGCTTTTGCCATTTTACTTCCTTACTCTAATATAAGTATTTGTGATTTCTGTAATAGTGCCGTCTATCGATGAATGAAGATTGACGGACATCGATGAATCATTATATCTGGCGATTAAATCGCCAATTTTAACATAATCATTAACTTTCACCACTGGTATTGCTGGTGATCCAATGTTTTGTACCAACTTAATATCGACCTCTTTCGCATTGATTGGTTCTTCATAAATTGGTGCATCATTTGCATATCTTGCTAAGTCTAATCTCGCCACTAATCTTTTTAATGGAACACGTCTTAATTTAGCGTCGCTAAGTGGAACAGCATTACCTTCATAATCAGGTAATTTCATACCACTAGCTTTAAAACGATTCTTCATCACTCCTAATAGTAACCTCGGTGAAAGATCTTGATGACATGCGTATGCTTCACATACTCCGCATGATGAACAATATCTAGCATTAATATAGGGAGTGACGTTTTTCGCATCTTGATTCGATGCCACTCTCATAAAAGCAGCGGGATCAATGGGGTGTCCTAATAGATGTCTAGGGCACATATCAGTGCAATAATTGCACTGACTGCAAGCTGCCATCGCTCTTTTTAAGTCAACAGTAGCTTTTGTTTGTTTTCTTAAAATCACTGGATGGTCTTTTGGTAAGACAATTATCGCGTTTGTCGTTTTGGTCACGACATCTTGGTCAGTACATAAATGTCCCATCATCGGTCCACCAATGAGATAGGCCGGATTATCAATTTTTAATCCACCCGATCTTTTGACTAAACCGAATATCTTACTCCCAATAGGAGCATAAAATGTTTCAGGACTATTTACTTCACCTGTAACGGTCACAAATTTGTGGGTGACAGGTTTTCCATGAAGCGCTTTATAGACGTTATAAATTGTTTCTACGTTATATACTATAACGTGTTGACTAGCTGGTAACTTACCAGGCTGGACGACTCGTCTCGTTGTTTCATATATCAAGATGATTTCATCTCCCGCTGGATATACTTCCGGAAGAAGATGAAGTTTGGTCATTTGGTATTTTTCCAATTGATTATGTAACGCTGAAACAGCTTTTCTATATGCTTCTTTAATTCCGATAATTACTTGTTTTGCGCCAATGATTTTTGCGATGAATTCCGCGGTTTGCACAATTGCTTCAGCTTGTACTTCAATAAGTTGTCGATGCAAGCGCAAAAGTGGTTCGCATTCTGCACAATTAACAATAAGAGTATCTACATCTTTGTTAAGTTTTGCATAACTTGGGAAACCTGCTCCGCCACAACCGACAATTCCGTTGTCGCGCATCAATTGTTGCAAACCCTCAAAATCCATTAATCGAGATTAGCTCCTTTTAAACCGATCTCTTCATCAACAATACCGACGATAGCGGCGTCAACTGGGGAATTCTCCATACGGGAGCCAATTCTAGCCGCGCTACCAGTAACGACAAGAACGATCTCGCCAATACCGGCACCGATATTATCAATAGCAATGATTTTGGATTGGGCATTTTCCATAGAACTTAATGGTTCGACGACCATCAGTTTACTACCTACGAGTGCTGTCATTTTGCGTGTTGAGACAACACTACCTATTACTTTTCCGACAATCATTTTTTCTCCTTTCTCACATTCTCTATCTCACCACAGCCTATAAATAGGCTGCAGTGAGACTAATTTCAAAAACAATTAACCTAATTTAGGTAAAATCTTTTCGACATCTGAATGTGGACGTGGGATCACGTGAACCGCGATGACCTCACCTAACTTTTTGGCAGCGTTTCCACCGGCTTCTGTTGCAGCATTAACTGCGCCGACATCACCGCGAACCATAACGGAAACTAATCCACTACCGATTTTTTCGGTGCCGATTAATGTCACGTTAGCGGCTTTAACCATCGCATCAGCAGCTTCAATAGCAGCTACTAAGCCTCTGGTTTCAACCATTC
>JAEEHE010000044.1 GCA_016280685.1 Caryophanales bacterium | reverse complement strand
TTTCTTTCACCGGTACCGATTTCGCCGTTGCCGTCTAAATCGATTTCCACCCAAGCATCCATGAATTCATTGTTTGGATTGAGGTAGTCACCGTTGAAGTTTTCATCGTTTTGATGACCTTTGAAGCCGTATTCACAGTTAGAGGTGAATGTGGAATCACAATAGACTTGCATTAAACCGATAGGATTAATAGCAGCGCCGCCCCATGTGGAGAAGATTAATTCATAATTACCATTATGGGCAGTGTTGTAATAGTCTTCATCTTTAACAGCATCAATAGTGATGGTGAAGTTTTCGTTGGCACCGAGAACGCCATCAGTTCTTAATTTGTTGACTGCTTCACTAACAACGTTAGAGAAGGATTTTCTGATGAAGTTTAACATTTCGATAGTGGCTTCGCTTTCATTATCGTAGACACGGAATTCTAATTTGATGTTATCGCCTTTATTGATGTGTCCTTCTAATGTGGAAGCTAATTCTTGTTTTAAGCCTTCTGCAACATACCAGCTCGCCATTGATAAGTTGAAACCGCAAGCTTTGGTATCTAATGGTTTGGCATCTTTAGGATTGGTTCCGCCCATCTTATCATAGACCATATTGTAGACATTCTTACCTTGGGCGGTATTTCTGTACATTTCACCGGATTCGACGTCGGTTAAATATAAGTCATTTAATAAGCTTGTGAAGCCTTTGCTACCTGCGGTAGCTTGGCTGGCGAAGTTATTTCTATCCATCGCTAAGGATAAACCTTTACGGAAGTAGTAGTTAGCAAGAACGGTCTTGTTAACGCCTTGTTCAGTTTGTTTACCAAGGAGTTTGGCTCTGTTGGAGTTGATAGAAATCTTTTGAGTATAGGATTCGTATGTGGAAGTTAATCTAGAGGAGTTACCATAGGTCTTCATATCATTTCTATTAAGACCGAAGTCATCTAAGTTACCACGTTCGAATTCTTGTAAAGCGGTATTGTGGTCGGTGATGATTCTGGTATAAACACCAGTCATTTGATATTGACCAACGTGTTGTCCATCAGTATAACCATACCATTTATCATTCTTTTCGATAGTGAAGGCTTTGCCTGCTTCGAATTTTGTTAATTTGTATGGACCATAGGACATATAACCACTGACACCTTGGTTTGGTGTGGCATAACCAGTTGTTCTTAAACCGGCAGAAGTGGTGATTGTGAGTTTGTCATAGAGGTCTAATCTGACCAACCAGTTGCTGGAGAGTGAGAATTTGAGATCTAATTCAGTAATTGCTCTAGCGAGGAATAATCTGAGTTTATAATCGTTGACTTTCACGATACCAACACCATCGAAGGATTGGTCGTAGTCGTTATAAACGTTACCGAATAATGGTAATTTCCAAGCGAAGTCTTTGCTGGCTTTACCACCACGAGCTAAACCGTTAACAACAGTTCTTAAGTCTGCTTTTAATTTAGCTTGTGAATAGACTTCAGTGTGATCTTCACTGCTGTCATCTTTTGTAGTTCTGACATAAACGGTTTTTTCATCAAAATCATCTAGATTGATGTAGTGATTCAACATTTCGGATTTGATGCTAGAAAGTTTGCTATAAGAGACGATTTCATCCCAGTCACTCTTATAATCGCCTTCGTGATCAGCATATTTCCAGCAGTAGTATTGGGCTGCATCGGTAATACGTTGAGCGGCTAATTCTAAGGCATCGCTTCCAGCTTGGCTTCTGTTGTTAAGAACAACATATAAGCCTTCTGTGCCATCTGTACCAGAGAAGACAGATCCTGGATATGGAGATGGTGCATGAATGTTGAAGTAGAGGTAACCATCACTGGCAACATCACTAGATGTGTAAGCGCCGGAATCGGTTACATAATTGTATAGAGGTTCTAATGTGGAACGATGTTGTTTGAAGTATTTTTCCGCGTTAGCGATCACTAAGCTGGAAGAATAATAACTATCAGCACGGAAATTGACCATCTTGTTATTAAGTTGCCTTTCCATGGATTGGACATAGTCATCAGCGGTAATCTTTTGACCATCTTCCCAACAAGCGTTTGGATTTAATTCAATATCCCAAATTGAACCTTCACCAGGAATACCTTGGTAACCATATTGTTCAGCAATTTCTTCACTAAACACATCAGCAGTTACATCTTGTGGCATAGCAGCAGCCATTTCAGTAACGATTTCGTATCCGTCTTTTGTATCATTGAGTTTTAAATCATAGAAACCAATTTCTGTAAAAGCGGGGATGTAAGATTCGTCATTTGTTTCCCAAGTATGAACATTCCAGGTTTTTGGCTTAGTCTCTAAGTATGTGTTGTAGGTATAGCCAGTTTTAGCATCTTTTTTACCAGTCTTACAACCAGTTAATGTAATGGCTAACACAGCAGCGGTTAGAAACAATGCTTTGTTTTGTAGTTTCATATAAATGCCTACCTTTCTTAATAAATTAGTTAGTATTATATACACATGTTTGCGTGAGTGCAATATAAAGACTTTTTTGTTTAAAATATTTATTTTAGAAAATTAGGAATAATTAGATTGTTTGAACCAGACTAAAAAACTAGTGCTAGGAGAATACATTTATAGATCAAAAATATAATTTTTCTTACATAAAGTAGTTAAAAATGAGATAATAACTTTAGTATGGAGCAATTTGTTAAAGGTCAGCAAGTCGTGCATTGCCGCGATGGTCTTGCCGTGATTGTCGATGAAACAATTATTTCTGAAAAAGAATATTTCGTGGTAAAAACAATTCGCGGTGGGGGAGAAAACATCTACGTTTCTAAAGAAAGAGCGGAGAATATTATCCGTCCCATCATGGATCAAAAGATGGCGAATGATCTTTTTGAATATGCCAAAACAGTGGAAGTTGAATATAACTCAAATACCAAGCAAAGAAGAGATAGCTTAAAAAGAAGATTATCCTCTGGTGATGTAAAAGATATTGTCTTCTTAGTGAAACAATTATATTTCTATAGAAATAAAAACGACGGAAGCATCAAATACGGACCCGTCGATTTAGATATGTTGCAATTCGCGACTAATAATTTCTTCGATGAATTAGCGATCACGTTCCAAAAACCACGTGATGATATGGAAGAATTTGTTTATAAGAAATTAGGATAAATTAACAATATAGTCGTATATTTCTGATGGTGAAGATAAGAGATTCGTGCATTGGCATGAATTTTTTATTTCTTCTAATGTACGATAACCATAAGTTACTAAGGCATAGTCGACACCCGCATTTAAAGCGGTTTCTTCATCGACATTTGTGTCACCGATATAAACGATTTCATCTTTAGAAACTTGATAGTAATCCATAATGTTATCAATCATGTTGCTATTAGGTTTCTTTTTGATACCTTCCGCATCGCCTTGAATCATCTCAAATTGACCAGGAAATTCTCTATCAATAAGAGCTTTAGCAATTTCGATAATTTTGTTTGTGGCGACACTGACAATATAACCTACCTCTTTTAATTGCACAATAGTGTCGTACATGCCGTTATACGCATGGGTATTGCACATATAATTTTTTGAATAATATTCTTTAAATAAATCTAAGCATTTTGCGTAATTTTCGTTCAAAAGTCCGTTAGGTATTGACCTTTCCATCAGTTTAGCGACCCCGTTTCCGATGTCTCTTCTGACCTGGTTTAAGGTGCGTTTTGGATAGTCGAAAAATGACAGGGCATAATTAACCGCATTTTTTAAATCCACTAAGGTGTCTAATAGCGTTCCATCTAAGTCAAAAATTATTACTTTTTTCATTTGATTTTCTCAACGACTTTTATAACATCTTCATTAAAGACCAAGTCACACATATTGTCATAGCTTGTCGGTTGCTTATTAATGACTACCAAGTTGCTCCCACGAAAATATCTGATGAACCCGGCAGCGGGATAAACAGTTAAAGATGTTCCGACCACGATTAAAGTATCGCAAGTCATAATTGCGGATATCGCTCTTTGGATTGTGTCTTCATCGAGAGATTCTTCATATAGGACTACATCTGGTTTAATTTGCCCACCGCATTTATCACAATGAGGGACACCGGGATGATCTAGCATATATTTGAGGCCGAATAATCGATTGCATCTTTCACAATAATTTCTATGTACTGAACCATGCAGTTCATATACTCTAGTTGAACCAGCTTCTTGATGAAGATTATCGATATTTTGTGTGACGACAGTGACGTTTTTACCTTTCTTCTTTAAATCCGCAAAATATTTGTGTGCGGCATTTGGTTTAGCGTTCGGGTAGCACATTTTCTCTTTGTAGAACTCATAGAACATATCTGGATGTTCCATATAGAAAGAGTGAGAAATGATTTCTTCAGGGCGGTATTGTGTCTTGTATTTTTGATTATAAATACCATCAGCACTACGGAAGTCTGGTATCCCGCTCGGGACTGATATACCCGCACCAGTAAAGACGACGATTGATTGAGAATTTTTAATGATTGTTTTTAAAGTTTCGTATTTGTCCATATAAATTATTATGGCTTCAATAATGTAAAAATTCCATCATAAAGATAAAATCTTTAAAATTATTGTGATTTTTTGAAAACAAGTTAAGAACATTGTTCTTGCTTGTTTATTATTTTCTAGACTTTTATAATTATAAATCAAATGGGTAAATTAAAATTTACATTCACTAATATTTGGTTCTTTGTAGCCCTTGTTCTTGTTTGCTTTTTAACTGAGAACTCCACTCATTTACAAAGCGACTTAACTATCGGCTTTGATATACCGACATTAATTATTCTCTCTTTAGCAACAGTAGGTGCTTTAGTAATGTTTTATTTTGCTAATCACAAAGAGAATAAAATTAAAGCGGATTGGGTTTTATTACCTGCTATCTCAATTATTGGGATAGCTTTCATTCTTGGTATTTGGTTAAACAAAGGTCAAACTTATCCATTTGCTAATGGTGAAGGTTCTATCGAAGTTACATTTACTATTTATGAACGTATCAGAGCAACTGTGATATTAGTCATTTTCCTCGCCTTTATGTATGCCATGGTTTTTATGGTTAATGTCAACAATCCTCGTTCACGTCGATTCTATTGGCTATCTTATGTTGCTATCGCAGTTGCAGCATTCTCATTAGTTTTCTCACTTATTAGCGAATGGCAAGAATATAAGAGTATTTTTACAAGTGAAGATCCTAGTGTCATCGCCAGTATTTCGATTGCCTCTTTCTATGGCAATAAAAATTATTATGGCGGTATTTTGTTTGTGGGTTTCTTATCTTGTATCATCGCTAATTACTATAAGCCTCGCCTATATCTATATCTTTTAATGGTCATCTTCTTCGTGGCTACTTTAGCGAGTGCTTCTATGCTTCCGACAATCATTTCTGCTTTTGCAATTATCATCTATCTATTCGAAGAAATAATTCGTTTTGCCTTTAAAAAACGTTGGATTAAGTCGGGTTTTGCAACTTTTGCGTTATTTACAATCATCGCTTTAATCATCGTTATGTATATTGGCTGCGCTAAAGAATGGGATGGTTTTAACGGATTGAATAACTATGTTGGCGACTTATTAAAGAAGAAGGATTTCTCTACTTTAACTGGTCGCATTGAATTGTGGAAATCTCTATCACCATATTTCTTTGATAGCGATATTCATACCTGGTTTGGTCGTGGATTTATGATTAGCGAAAAATCTATTCTTGCCATCACAGGCGCGATGAATAATGCGGTGACAAGTGGTGTCAGAACAACACATAATGGTTTGATTCAAGTATTGTTTGAATACGGCGTTATTGGATTAATTATCCATGCTATCTTATTAGTCTATTTCGGATATGCTTGTATTAGACTTCTTTTAGAGAAGAGATTTCATTTCGTCTTTGTTTATTTCTTTGTAGCGTTATGCTTTGGCGTATATAACATGTGCGAAAGCAGCGCTTTATTTAATAGAGGCGTTAAAGAGATTTATGCGACATTTATCTTTATCATGCCTATTATTTCTGAATGTAAATTCTGTCTCCACTTTGAAAAAGTCCAAGAACTTAAAGAGATCCCTTTGGAAAAGAAGAAAATGGATACTGTTAAACTCGGTCAAGTAGTTTCCTTTATTATCATGTCAATCATTGTGGGTATCGCTACGACATTTGTCTGTCAGTATTCTTATTCACAAGAATGGCTAAAATATTTGTTAATCAATTTGTTTGTCGGATTCTCAATATTATTAATCTTTGTCCCTTATTTGATTAGTTTTTATTACAAATATAATGAACCAATAGTTTTTATAGCCCATACATTGTTAAACTTTGCTTTAATCGCTTTAGCGACTTATATCAGCTATATGGCATTCAAGAATAATGATGCGACAAAAGATTTAGCGATTTTCTTAACCCCTGTTGTTCTATTTACTTTGTTGCTATTAGATTCACTCGTTTATTCTTTAATAAAGAAAGGTGGATTTAGACAGTGGAGATTAATCTTTGTTAATGGATCTTTCTCGTATTCTTTATTCGCAATCGCTGGTGGTTTATTAACAGGAATATTATCATTTGTAATCATTCAATCGATTACAGAAATGAATATATATTTATATATTGTTTGTCTCATTCAAAGCTTTATCGGTTATTTTGTGATGTTCTACTTCATGCCTACGAAAGGTGGAAGAGAATTCTTGAATGAATGGAATGAACAAAGACTCTTCTCATTTAAACAATTAACAATTAAGGATGAAAAATATTATGGATAAGAATACTGGTATCAAAATTATTTCTACGAATAAGAAAGCGCATTTCAATTATTTTTTGTCCGACTTCACAGAATGTGGTATCGCTTTAAAAGGAACCGAGATCAAGTCGTTAAGACTTCATTCTTGTTCTATCGGTGATTCTTATGTCATTATCCGAAATGGCGAAGCGGAAATAATTAATATGCATATCAATCCATATGAAAAAGGAACTCTCTTTAATCAAGATCCACTAAGAACAAGAAAACTTCTTCTTCATAAGAAACAAATTAAATGGTTTGAAGAAGCAGTAAAAAGAGGTGGATATTCCATCATCCCCACAAGAGTTTATTTCTCTAAAGGGAAATGCAAAGTAGAGATTGCTCTTGGCAAAGGCAAGAAATTATATGACAAGAGAGAAACTATAAAACAACGTGATATTGAACGTAATTTGAAAAAAGGAGGCGACTTTTAATGGAAAAATCATTCTTTGACGGATTTAGAATAGGTGGTTATCAACGCGCTAATTTTGATAATTTTTTAAAAGCCATTCATTTTTCTTATAAGACCCCTTCCATTCATATTGCAGGTACAAATGGAAAAGGTAGTACTGCTACATATATTGCTTATGCTTATGCTGCCAACAACTATAAAGTTGGTTTATTCCAATCTCCCTTTTTAATTAAACCTAATGAAATGATTACCATTAATGGTGAGCAAATATCTGATGAAGCTTTCTTGAGCATATTTAATAAATATAAGAAAGAAATCACAAAATATGATTTATCTGCTTTTGAGATTCAAACATTCGTGGCTTTAACATATTTTGATCAAGACAAATGTGATATCGCTGTTATTGAATGCGGGATGGGTGGAGAAATAGATGCAACTAACATCTTTACTCCAGTTTTATCAATTATTACTTCCATTTCTTTGGAACACACTGATGCCTTAGGCTATTCCATCAGTGAAATCGCTATTCAAAAAGCAGGAATTATTAAAGAAGAAGTTCCAGTTTTAATTGGTGATAAATTACCAGAAGATGCTTTAAATGTAATCGCTCATACCGCAAAAGACTATAATTCCAAGCTTTGCTATATGTCTTACTATGTAAAAGATGAATATTCTGATGATGGCTATTCATTTGAATATGGAGAATTTGGGAGAATTAATATTCAATCTGTCGCTAAATATAGTATGGAAGATTGTTGTATGTCTTTAGAAGCGATATCTATCTTAAAAGGTCAATTCCCGATCGATGTTGACAAAGTCAAAGAAGGAATTGCTAAAGTGAAAATGCCTTGCCGTTTAGATATAGTTTCTAAACATCCATTAGTGATTATTGATGGTTCCCATAACCCTGAAGGTATTAACGCTTTATGCGATAAGTCCCTCTTCCAAATTACTCGTGAAAAACCTATTCATGTTATATTCGCTTGTTTTAGAGATAAAAATATCGCTAATATGCTAGCGACAATCGGAAGCATCACCGATGATTTAACAATGACAACCTTTGATAATCCTCGCGCCAGAACTGAAGATGAATATTTCTTATTTAGAGATGATTATCATTTTGAGGCTGATGCTTTAGCTTTATTGAAAAATAAAATGGAACAATTTCCTGATGATGCTATTTTAGTGACAGGTTCTTTAGCGTTTGCAGGATATATGAAAGACAAATTCAAAGAAGGCAATTTTTAATGTTCAAAGGACTATTTAAAACAACATTTACACCGGTACAAAAAATCTGTTTATCAGGTTTATTTATCGCTATTGTCGTCATCTTGCAAAAGGTGATTGCTATAAACTACATTCCTATAGTGCCTTTCTTGAGAATTTCTTTAGGTGGCCCTGCCATTATTATCTTTAGTTCAATATTCCTCGGCCCTATCTATGGAATGCTTATTGGAGCGGCTTCCGACGTTGTTGGATATTTCTTATTTGATCCCAAATCATTTAGTTTTTTCCCGCAAATTACTGCAATTTACACACTTTTAGGATTAGTTTCTGGATTTGTGTTCTATTTATTTAAACGCTTTAAAAAGGACACTTTACTCTATATTATCACCGGAGTTATCTTTGCTGGATTGTTGGCAGGAGTAACCACGTATCTATTTTTGAATGATAACCTACAGTTATATGGTAGCAGTTACGCCTTAGAACTGTGGCAAAAAATACTTATTCCTTCTTTAATGCTCGTTTTATTATCGGGTCTTTATGTCTCGATGATTTTGATAAACAAGAAATATAAAAAAGAGAATTTGATTATTTCTCCTGCATCTATTTTTATCTCCTGCTTTATCATTGAAATTTCGATTATGGTTATTTTTGGCACATTGATGAAAGCTTTAGCGTTTGGCTTTCAAACCTATCCGATGATTCTTATTTGTCAGATTATCGTTTTATTTATTAACGTTCCCCTTAACTGTTGGTTATTGATTCTATTATTTAGAATCACCAATCGTTTTTACAAAAGAGATGAGGTGCAATTATAATGATTGATATGGAAGAAGAGAAAAAAACTGAAGTCGCTGAAGAAGTCAAAGAAGACTATTTAGAATCCGAACCAATTGAAGAATCTGGTAGCAAATACTATTTTCCTTGGAAAGGTTTCATTATTGTTTTCGGTGTTCTCATCACTTTGATTATCGTCTGTGTAGTTGTCATCTTGGCTAACGGAGGATTTAACCAATGGTAAAGAGTTTATTACTTTCTTTACTATTTCCTGTTTTGCCTTTATTTTCAACTGCCCCAAAAATGCAATTTGATTTTAGGGCTTGTTTAGAGGTTGAACTAAACGAAAGAGGAAACTATACATTAACTGGTATAAAAGATTTTTCCGAATCTGAATTCCGCTTATATCGATATGAAGACCAGCTTATTGATGAAGTTTCCAATGATGCATTTTTGAATACTAATTTTTCCTCATTAGTTTTAACTAATGCTGTAAAATTTATTGACGATTTAGCGTTTGAAAATGCACCTTCAATCTTTAGATTGAAATACACTGGAAGTGAATCAGAATTTCAGGCATTGGAACTCACTAGTGAGTTTCAAAACGGAATTTCCTATTATTCTTGTGATGAAGGCTTTATTAACTATTGGAATGAAAATATTCGTCCAAATGAGAATTCCAATATTTGTGATATCACTCAAACAACTTTTTCGGAAGTCTATTCCCTTTATAAGTCGCTTTCTAATGAAGATTTAGAAATTGTCGATTCTTATGTTGATTTAGCTAATGCAAAGATATCTGATTCCATGAAAGAACTTATTAGTGTTTTTACCAAAACGCCCAACGCTCCTAAAAATACGGAATGGAATCAAACGGGAGCGATTACATTAATTATGATTATCGCGATGATTGGTATGACTTCAATTACGGTGTTCTTCTTACTCAAAACGAAGAATATCATTAAATAATTCACACGCGCTATTTACAATTAAAAAATGTAGTGATAAAGTATATGAGCAAAATTGAGATACTGAGGAGGGTAAAGAGATGAGAGAAAAAGTTCTTTTAATTTGCGAAGAATGCCTCTCTAGAAATTACCAAACGACCATTAATAAGGATCGTGTTAAAACCTTAGAAGTCAAAAAGTTTTGTCCGAAATGTAATAAACATACAATTCATAAAATTAGCAAATAAGGAGGAGTTATATGGGACTCAAAAGTTATGCGAAAGGCGTAGTTAAAGAAGGCAAACGTGTCCGTTGGCCAAAAAGGGATGTTTTAATCCCTTCTATTATCGTTGTTATAGTTATTGCTGCTTTGGCAGGTTTAATTCTTTTTGCGGAAGACGCTGCTGGTGCAAGACTAATCTCCATCCTTAAAGATGCATTTAAAAATTTTGGAGGTAAATAATCATGGCAGATGATGTTCGTTTTACAGATACTTCCACCGGTGTCGGTGAAGAAAATAAATCCGAAAGTGGTAAATTAGGTGATAAAGCCTGGTACGTTGTTAATACTTATTCCACCCATGAAAAGAAAGTCGCTGACAATTTACATAGACGTGTTGAATCTATGGGTTTGGAAAATTTAATTTTCCGTATCGTCGTCGCAGAACAACAAGTTCCTGTGATGGATAGAGAAACTGGTTTACCAACTGGTAAGATGAGAATGAAAAACCTCTATCCTGGCTATGTTTTCGTAGAAATGATCATGTCCGACTACGCATGGTATGTCGTGCGTAATACTCCTGGTGTTACCGGTTTCGTCGGTTCCTCTGGTAAAGGTACAAAACCATTCCCTGTGCCAAGAGAACAAATCGAACCCGTACTTAAGAGAATGGGTATGGTTGATGAAAGCATGTATGATCGCTATAAAGAAGACGATCAAATCAAAGTCATCCATGGTCCTCTTGAAGGCACAGAAGGTCGCATCCTCTCCATCAATCGTGAGACTGGCGTGGTCGAAGTGGAAACCATCTTCTTCGGTAAGAGCACAAAGGTCGAAGTCGACTTCTCCGAAATCGAAAAGATCTAAATCAATTAAAATATCAAACGAGGCTATAACGTTGCTTAAAGGCCTCGTTTTTTTGTGAAAATAAAAAGGATGAACTTTAGTTCACCCTCTTAAGAATATCGATAGATATCTATTTTTATTTTTTCTTCTTTCCGTTGATTTCTTCACGGAATGTCTTGATGTCTCTAGTAGTGCCGACGACGAAGATCATATCATCTGGTAACAAGGAGTCATTGCCACCAGGAACGAAGGAACGATTGTTTCTGATGATTAAGACGATAGAGACACCGAATACTTCTTTACTGTTGAGTTCTCTTAATGTCACTGGAACAAAACCAGGATTAATGACGATAGAGATAATGGAATATTTGGCATCGAGTTTATAGAAGTCTTTATAGTCAGAATTACCTAATCTGTTGGCTAAAGCTTGACCAGCCGCTTTTTGTGGAGTGATAACTTCGGTAGCACCGAGTTTCTTCATGATTGGCACATAATAGTCATCATCGACACGGACGATAATCTGTTCGATACCGAATTCTCTTAAGATAACGGTGGTGAGAATGCTAGCTTCTTTATTATCTCCATAGGCGACGATAACAGCGTCGACATCTTTAATGCCTAATTCTTTTAAAGCTTCTTCGTCTGTACTATCCGCGACAAAGGAAGTCGGTAAGTATTTTGCAACTTTGTTGATGGCTTCTTGGTTGTTATCGATAGCGATGACATCCATACCATTTTCTAATAATTCATCGATGACAGCGCGGCCAAATTGACCTAATCCAATAACGGCGAATGATTTTTTTGACATAATTTAATCTCCTTATCCGATGAGGAAGTCTTCCTCGACATATTCATAATGTAAGCTTTGCTTCTTATCCATATTAGCTTGGAAAATCTGTAAGAATGTCATTGGGCCTAAACGACCTAAGAACATCAAGATGCATAGCACAATTTTACTACCTAAAGATAATTGCGGGGTGATACCAGTTGAGACACCGACGGTGCCAAAAGCGGAGAACACCTCATATATAATCGCTAATGGTTTATCGGTAGTGATGCCGGTGAAACCATTACGTTCAAAACCTGATAAGCATAAGATTCCCACGAGAACCGCAAAAAATCCTAAGAACACTAAGGACATAGCTTTCACAATCATATTCGCGGAATATTTACGCTTAAATGCGATAACAGGTTTTCCTCTAAAATATGAGAACATCGCTAAGACAATCATGAAAGCGGTCGTGGTTTTAATACCACCAGCAGTGGATAATGGGGAACCACCGACGAACATGAACATACAACTTATCGTTTTACCAACAATGGAAATATTGTCTTGGTTGTAGGTTGCAAAACCAGCAGTTCTTAAAGAGACACTTTGGAAGAGGGCTTCAAAGACGTTCATCGTGCTTCCATTAAAGACATTTTCTGTTAAGACAAAAGCTAACCAACCTGATAGTAATAAGAAGGCTGTTGTGCTTAAGACAATCTTAGTAAATGCTCTCCATTTTCTAAATCCTTTGAAGGAGAACACATCGATGATAACTAAGAAGGAGATACCACCTCCGACGATGAGGAGCATGATATAGGAATTCATATAATAATATGCCCAATCTGGCATGCCATTAACGATAGGATTAGCAGCATCTCTAATAAGAGACATACTTCCGAATAAGTCAAAACCAGCATTGTTGAATGCGGAAACGGATGTGAATACTGAGTTCCAAATAGCTTTTAATGGATCATCTTTAAACACGGTGAAGAACACTGGTAAACCTAGTAAAGTACCAGCGGTTTCAAAGATTAAAGAAATAAGAATTAAACGACGGACAAATCTCACGACATCTGCGAAAGAAGTGGAACCGACCATTTGCGATAATAAATATCTATTTCTAAATTGTAATTTACCACTAAAAAGGGTGATAAAGAAGGTTAAGACCGTGACGAAGCCAAGACCACCGATTTGAATCATTATCAACATGATTAATTGACCGATGAATGTTAACTGGTTACCAATACCTTTTGCATAAGTACATAATCCTGTCACACAAGTTGCGCTGACCGCAGAGAAGAGGGCATCCATATAATCTCCCCATTTTCCTGAGGTTTGTGAGAAAGGCATGATTAATAAAACACTACCGGTGAAAATGACGATAACAAAGGAAAGGATGACAAGGATATAAGGGTTCACTTGCCATAGTTTCTTTTTCGTTTTGAACTCATTAGCGATAGTCATATTCGCCTCATTATACAACGAGATATTATAAAAGTCTATCAAAACCAAATTAAGTATAATTTGAAATCTCATATTTTTTCCATTTAGCAAAAAAATTAAAATTTTGCTTGCGTTCGTATGTGCATATTTGTTAGATTATTAAAGCATGTTGCCTTCACACACGAGAGGTGTGAGTGCATATGTGAATTAACGTTTCGTGGAAGAGTGGCGATTCCACTCAATCACCACGACACTGACCAAATCTAGATATAGGAGGAAAAGTCAAGTGAGTAAAAAAATCGCAAAAGTTGTGAAGATGGAACTCCCTGGTGGTGAAGCTAAACCAGGTCCAAAACTCGCCTCTGCCGGTATCAACATGGCTAAATTCTGTACAGACTTTAATGCCAAGACCGCTGATAGACGTGGTGAAGTCGTTCCTGTCCTTATCACAGCGTTCGAAGACAAATCTTATGATTTCGTCATCAAGACCTCTCCAGCTGCGGGTCTCATCTTAAAGGCCGCTGGTTTACAAAAGGGTAATGCCTTAGGTCGCAAAACCGTGATCGGAAGCATCACTCGTGAACAACTCCGCCAAATCGCGGAATACAAACTTCCAGACTTAAACAGCAATGACATTGAGGCTGCTATGAAAGTCATCGAAGGCACTGCCAACAATATGGGCATTGTGGTGAAAGATTAAGAGGTATCAACATGAAAAAAGGTAAAAAATATACAGCCGCTTTCGCAAAAGTTGACGCTCAAAAACTTTACACCATCGAAGAGGCTAGCCAACTAGTCAAAGAGACTTCCACTGTTAAATTTGACGCAACAGTCGATGTTTCCTTCAAACTCAATGTCGACCCCAGACAAGCTGACCAACAAGTCAGAGGAACTCTCGTCCTCCCACATGGTAATGGCAAAACCAAAACCGTTTTAGCGATTACCGACAAAGTTGAAGAAGCTAAAGCCGCCGGTGCAGATTTCTACGGTGGTCAAGAAATGATCGATAAGATCCAACATGAAAACTGGTTCGGATTTGACGTTATCGTCGCCACACCTAACATGATGGGTATGATCGGTAAAATCGCTAGAACTTTAGGTCCTAAAGGCTTAATGCCAAACCCAAAGACTGGCACAGTGACCATGGATTTAAACAAAGCAATCCACGAAATCAAAGCTGGTAAAGTCGAATACCGTACCGATAAAGAAGCAAATATGCATGTTTCTATCGCCAGAGTTTCATTCGACGCACAAAAGATTGCCGAAAACTTACAAGCATTATGCGATGCCGTCTTAAAGGCTCGTCCTGCTGCATGTAAAGGCAATTACATCAAGACCGCTGTTATCCACACGACCATGGGTCCAGCTATCAATTTCACATTTAACGGTCGTTAATTAATTCAGATTTCAATATACCTAAGACAGTAACGGGCGAAGCAGCCTTAATCATGTTACCGAGGCATAGAAACATATTTCTAATAACTCAAGTATATTGGAGCCTCAAACAAACACAGAAAAAGGAGGTCAAGAATAATGAATAAGCAAGTCTTAGAAGCGAAACAAAACGTCGTCAAAGAGATCATGGAAAAAGCTAACAATTCTTCAACCATTATCGTTGCGGAATATCGCGGCTTAACAGTTGCTCAACTTCAAGAACTCCGTCGTGCATTACGTAAGGAAGAAAGTGAACTCTGTGTTTACAAGAATTCCTTAGTCGAAAGAGCGAGCGAAGAACTCGGCTACCAAGAACTCAATGAAGTATTATGTGGTCCAAACGCCATCATCTTCTCCAAAGAAGTATCTAATGGTGCCAAAGTCGTTGCCAAATATGCTAGAAAATTCAGAGACACCCTCGTTATTAAAGGTGGTGTTGTCGAAGGCAAATTCGCTGATGCCGACAAAATCAAAGAAGTCGCAAAACTTCCAGGAAGAGAAGGACTTATCTCAATGTTCTTATCGTGCTTACAAGCACCAGTCCGCCAATTCGCAGCTACAGTTAAAGCTGTGGCGGATGCCAAATAACGCCAATTAGGAGGAAAAGAAAATGGCAAAATTAACAAATGAAGAAATCATTGCTGCATTAAAAGAAATGACAGTAATGGAACTTAATGAATTAGTCAAAGCAGTCGAAGCCGAATTCGGTGTCACCGCTGCTGCTCCAGTCGCTGCTGCTGCAGCCCCTGCAGAAGAAGAAGGACCAGCCGCTGGCCCAACAGAAGTCTCTTTAATCTTAAAGGCTCCTGGAATGAGCAAGGTCCAAGTCATCAAGGCTGTCCAAGCTATCACCGGTTTATCCTTAATGGAAGCCAAGAAATTAGTCGACGGCGCTCCAGTCGCGATTAAAGAACACATCTCCCCAGTCGAAGCAGAAGAACACAAGAAAGCTCTTGAAGCCGCTGGTGCAGAATGCGAAATTAAATAGTTTAAACTATTTATCAACACAAAGTTATTAAGGGGTAATTTGCGCGTGAGCCACTATTTCCAATACGATCCCACCTTAGCGTCAAAAGAGAGGAAGCTCGTCCTTGAAATAGATGGAAAGCGCCTAGAATTTATCTCTGATAACGGAGTATTTTCCAAAGACAAAATCGATGAGGGGTCTACTATATTTTTAAAAATATTAGTGCCCCTCCGGTTGTCTGGGAGAATATTAGACTTAGGTTGTGGTTATGGCCCTATCGGCTTAACTATCGCTATGACCTCACCAAACGCAAGGGTTGACCTTGCGGATATTAATTCGCGCGCAGTCGCATTATGTGAACGCAACGCGAAGAAACTTGGATTAAGCCAACGAGTCACCTGCCTTCAAAGTGACATCTACGAAAAGATTGAAGGACCATATGATTCAATTGTTGTGAATCCCCCGATTCGTGCAGGTAAAGTCGTTACCTACAAAATGTATGAAGGGGCTAAGCAAAACTTAATTGATGGCGGTTCATTATTCATCGTTATTAGAAAGGCCCAAGGCGCGGAAAGTGCAGCGAGATATATCGAATCTCTATTCGGTAATATCAAACTTCTTGAAAGGTCCAAAGGGTATCACATCTATCAAGCGGTGAAGATGGACGAAAAATTATAGAACAAGGAGCCATTATAATGATTAGAAACATTAACGATTTAAAAAAGATGAACAATGATCGTTATGATTACAGCAAGATCTCCGGAAACTTACCACTTCCAAACCTTGTTGAAATTCAAACTAAATCATACGAAGAGTTCAAATTAAAAGGCCTTGATGAAGTCTTTAGAGAATCTTTCCCTATTCTTAACTATACGGAAACATTGTCTATTGATTATGTCAGTGTTAGATTCGGCGAACCAAAGCACTCTTTTTTAGAATGCAAAGCGCAAGATTTAACATATAGTGTCCCAATTTATGTCACTCTTCGTCTCATCCACAAAGAAACCGAAGAAATGCAACAAAGCGAAGTCTATATGGGCGAATTCCCA
>JAEEHE010000043.1 GCA_016280685.1 Caryophanales bacterium | reverse complement strand
TTCCGTTTTATCGATTGATCATTTTAATTATCGCGAACCAAGCGAGGCTGACATCAGATGGCAAATCAACGTGTGTGCGGCTATCGGTGCGAAAGCGGTTATTTGGTTCTATTTCCATCAAAACGCTCAAGATGTTTTTTATGGAGTACCTCCATTCTTAGGTGAAAAAGCCTACATCACACCGATGTATGGAAGAATTCAAAGACAGCAATACCTTTTTAATGAGAGATTTAAAAAGGTGTTCGATCAAATCGATATCGATGACTTCTTCGTTCAAGGTGAAGACTATGGCAAATTGAATTACCATTATGGTATTCATGAAGATATCGTTAAAAGATTCGATATCCGTCACAAAGATAGATTGGCCTTAATATCCTTTGGACATTATCGTGATGATCCAGAACATAAAGTCGTCTTTGTGATTAACGGAGATCAATTTAAAGTCAATGCGTTCTCCGTCTATTTTACTGATGGAGAAGAAAAACATTTCCGCTTGCTTCCTGGCGAAATGATTATGTTTGATAAAAAATAATTTTCGATTTATAGAGCATAAGAAAAGACCCGTTTGTTAGCGATTTAACATTTGGGTCTTTTTTCCTACTTTATGATCGTGCCCGCTTTTTCTAAGAAGGCTTCTTTTGCATTATTTAGTGATGCGATAATCGCTGTTTTGTGAGGACAATCCGTTAAAAATTTCACACAAGCATTAACTTTCGGATACATACTTCCTTTTGCGAAATAATCACCTTTTAAATATTCTTTCATCTCGTTTAATGAAGTACTTTTAAGGACTATTTGATTATCCTGTTTATAGTTTAGGTACACATTATCGACTGCAGTCAATATAACTAGATAATCAGCATTTAATAATGCTGCAACTTTCGCTGATGCGTAATCTTTGTCGATAACCGCCTCTATTCCTTCTAACCTACCTTTATCAGTAGCGATAACAGGGATTCCGCCTCCTCCAGCGCATATTACAACGTGCCCATTTTCCACTAAAGATGAGATAGTTTCTTTTTCGATAATATCAACCGGTAAAGGTGAGGCGACTACGCGACGATATCCTCTTCCAGCATCTTCTTTCATCACATAGCCTTTAGTTTTAGAAATCTCTTCTGCTTCTTCTTTTGTGTAGAAGGATCCGACTGGTTTTGTCGGATTTAAAAATAATGGATCATCTTTGTCCACTAAGACTTGTGTAACTACTGTGACTACAGAACGATTGATGTTTTGATTTTTTAATTCATTGTCGATAGCGTTTTGAATATGAAAGCCGATATAGCCTTGGCTCATCGCTCCACATTCTGGGAAGGGCATATCAGGAACACTTTGAGCGTCGTTAAAAGCGAGGTTGATCATTCCCACTTGTGGTCCATTACCATGGACGATAATGACCTCGTTTCCATCTTTAATTAATTGAACTATGGGTTTAGCAACTTCTTTTAATAATTCTTTTTGTTCTTCGGCATTTCTACCTAAAGCATTTCCACCTAAGGAAACTACATATCTACTCATATAATATCTCTTATTATTTATTATTAAACTTATTTAATAAGTTTTCGTATGCCACTTTTAATTCTTGGCCGACTTTTTCTAGCGTTCTTTCTTCTACTAATTTGTAGCCATTTTCTACTAGTTTAGAATTATCGCTAGTCATTATCTTATCGAGTTTTTCTAAGAATTCTTGATTGTTCTTTCCTTTATAACAATCTCTACCATCTTCTAACCAATCCGCATAGACGCCGATATCTCTAATAAGAACTGGGCAGTTACTCGCTAAAGCTTCTAATACGACAATGCCTTCAGTTTCTTCATAAGAAGGGAAGAATAAACATTCCGCATATCTTAAAGCGCCTTTGATAATCGCATTATCGATATAACCTGGCATAATGACATTACTTGGTCTATTCTTAATGGCTTTTAAGACATTGGGTTGGGTAAGGATTCTTTGCAAGAATCCAAACCAAATGAATTTCACATCTGGTCTCTCTTTAGCGACGGCAAAGAAATCTTTGATACCTTTTCTATTGAAGGGGAATCCGATACCGATAACAACTTTTTCCCCTTCTTTGATTTTAAAGAAATCTTTAAAAGCTTTGATTTTTTCTTCATCATAAGCATATTCTTGGGGATTGATACCATTAGAAACATAGATGACTTCTGTTCCTAGATTATAAGCATCGATTAAGTCCTTGGAATATTGTGTCGGCGTAATAATAAAGTCAGCGTTCTTATAGAACCACATTAAATTAGGATAGAACCATAATTTCATTACCTTCCATAATCTAAAAGAATTACGGAAGTCTTCTTTAGTGCTATGACCATGAACGATGACTGGTATATGTTTCTTTTTTAATCTTTTTAATAATCTTTTGCTGGCTGGAAAATAAGTATTGATATGGGCGATATCAAAACTATCTTTCGGATCGAGTGTATACTCTAAACCCGCCGATGTTAAAGCGGCAATTTGATGTCTTAAAGCTCTACCAATTCCGCTTTTTTTAATTTTTTCTTCTTTTTCAAAATAGAGAAGTACTTTCATATTTCATCACCAAGATTAGTTTACTTGGTTTATAAATCCTTCTCAACTTTATTAAATATTGTTATTTGAAACAACTTCTTTAATACGTGTATCATATACGTATATGAAAAAGAGATTGTATTTATTAGGAATTTCTCTATTCCTAGCAGTCTCATCCTTAACCGGATGCGATTATAAAACAGTAACCGAACCAAGCGATGATGATGAATCATCAGAATATCAACCAGATGATGACCCCATCATCCCTGAAGGTGAACTTTTAGAAGCACCCTTTTGGTCCACCAATGAAGAAGATCTCTTAAACTATGATCGTGAAGTAGCCCTTTCTAATAACGCATCTTTAGATGAGGAAACCGATTACCGCTTTTATTTAGAACTTAATGAAGGCGCTTCTTTATCTGAAGCTCCAGAAACTTATGTTCGTGTTTATGATTCCACACATATAGAACATAGTTTAACTTCCGAGAACCTCGGTGGTGGTGTTTATGGCTTTGATGCCGTTATCCCTTATGAAGAAGGAAGATTCTACACGATTGAATTAAAAGATGGTGCGCCTTTCCATTTCTATCAAAAG
This sequence comes from Caryophanales bacterium, assembly GCA_016280685.1. The sequence goes on along the minus strand of JAEEHE010000043.1, from coordinate 1,478 downwards.
GATGAATCTATTAGAGAATTCCACTTTGACACAAAAGCGGAAGAGAAAGATACTTATGAAGTTGATAATGATGTGAAGAGATTCCTTCTCTCCGATATCATTTCTCGTCCTGATATTTCTTCTAGTAATCCTCATGAAACTCATACGATGATTACCAAGAAGAGTTTGAACTTACAGCTGGGTGAACAATTCCTCTTCTGGAATGGTAAAAAAATCGATAATAATGCATTTTATGGCACTTTTGCCGGAGAAAAGATTGTTTCTTCTGGACAAAATGAAGTTTCTTATACCGATCCAGAATTAGGAAAAATCTTTGGTGATTCCGGTCTTAATGCTTTCTTTGATGACTATGATGACGGCATGATTGAAGACCTAGAATTATGCAGTGAAAAATCCATTGTTGAGAACTTACAACAATCTGAACAATTTAGAGATTTTATCATGGAACAATATGAACAATATGTTCCAGAAGAGCAGCGTCTTGTAAGAGCGGGCGATGTCCAAACATTCCTCGATTTATTAAAGAACATTAAACTTAAACCAAAGTTTGGTTTTGAATGGCCTGGATGGTCATTTGATTTAATCATCAGTGTCACAATTCCCACTAAATATGTGTCTGTGACTATCATGATTGAATACTATCGTAAATCGGTTTTAAAAGTCGATGCCTCTTGTTCGTTAAGAAGATTCTTAGGAGTTCCTTATTGGGCTGATATCGCTGTGGATATCTCTGAGACTGTAGAAACATCATTTAGATTCCAAATTGCTGTCGGTGGGCAAGTCCCAGTTCCTAGTGGCAATAATCAAACTGACTATAATCATCTATCATCTTATATCTATGATAAAGCTCAACAATATGAACAAGCTGATAGCCACTTCGATAGTGTTGTAAAAAGTAAGAAAGACGCAGTTAATTTTGATGGCAGAGCCGTCAAGATTAAATTAGGCACCGGTCGTTGGCCTATCGGTGGTATTTTCGATCTCTTCTTAGATTTTAACTTTGTTATTAAAGTTGACGCACAAGTGATGGTCAACTATACATATACATCTAAATCAGTTAATCATATTATCTCTTATCGCTCTGGTGATGACAGTAAGAGCAGCAAGACCACTGATTCATTAGAAACTAGCGCTCATTCATTAGCAATTATTGGCTCTATCGGTGTTGATGTCGGTTTACATTTTAGATTCGGTTTAGGTGTTTGCGGTCTTGAAGATTATATCAACCTCTCCGTTTATGCGGATGTCGGTGTCTATATGGTTCTCAGTGGCTTCGGCACGATTATGTGGAGTAACGGCCCAACAGGAAAGAGTTGTGAAGCGGATATCGCCTTCAGTTTTGAAGTGGGATGGTACGCTGATGTCGGTGTATCTCTTGTGATATTCTTCGTCGATTTAAGTGCGGACTTATTTAAGATCAGGAAACCATTCTTCAATGTGAATAACGCTGATTATGTTGTAGAAGCACCAACATTTGA
>JAEEHE010000042.1 GCA_016280685.1 Caryophanales bacterium | reverse complement strand
TAAGAAACTACAAAGAAGATATACCACTGATTATTTCATGGACCATATTTTAGAAATCTTATTAGGTGGTATGGTGGGATTAAATAAATCCACATGTGATAAAGTGGGCAACATCGAAAAAGGCGAAGGACAAATCCAATACGAAAATATCGTGCAAGATTATCGCTATACATCTTCTGAGAAGAATTATTTCTTCGCGGTTAATATCGGTGAAGTCTTAAAGAGCGATAGTTTAGAAACCTTATCTTTAACCGTCTATCACAATAGTAACGGCATCTTCAATCGTGCGGTTATTGATATGTCTATTAATGTCTTGATCACATTGCACTTACATCTAGATATGAACCTCACTGGTAGTGTGACTATTAACGACAATCAAATGTCCTTTATGACAGACTACGTTTCTCAAAATGGAAACGTCACTTTAAATCAACCAATTTTCTAGTTTTTATATCATAAAAAAGTTCGATGAACGCGTATCTTTATTTATTATTATTTGAATATAATGCGCGCCTACATATATAATACTTATGTACTCTCGAAAAGTACTTACCTATATATTCTCTTCTTGAGAACTTTATTATCAGGCTTGCCTGTAAATATATATTTAAATCCTTTATCCTTAGGGAACTAGGGGATTTTAGGTAATTTAGTTATTAATTAACTATTTTTAGTCAGTAAGACTATAGAAAGGAATGCTTATGCAAGTATTAGCAGATGCTTTAACTATAGCGTTACCAATTATTTGTGGTGTGGCGGGATTGCTCATCGGTGCAGCGATAATCTTTTTTATCCCTGTTTTCAAAAAACAAAGAGCCAATAAGAATGCCCAAAAGATAATTCGTGATGCAGAAATTAAAGCGGAACACATTACCAAGAACGCTCAGCTTGATGGCAAACAAGCTGTTTATGAAATGAAACAAGAAGCCAACAAAGAAATCCATGAAAGAAAACAAGAAGTGGTCTCTCAAGAAAACAAATTAGCGCAGAGAGAACAATCTATCGATCGTCGTGATGCTGCTTTACTTCAAAAGGAAAATGCTCTTGAACAAAAGAATGATGTTTTATCTAGAAGACTTAAAGAATTGGATAAAAAAGAAGGCGATTTACAAGAGAAGATTGATAGCATTATCGTCGAATTAGAGAAAGTTTCTCAAATGTCCACCCAAGAAGCCAAAGATGAATTAATGGCGAGAGTGGAAAGCAAAATCTCTAAAGAAATTGCTGCTTATATCAAAACCAAAGAAGATGAAGCGAAAGATACCGCTGATGAAAAGGCTCGTGAACTTCTCGGTATGGCTTGTGCCAAATATGCGCAAGAAGTGACTACCGAAAGAACTGTTTCTGTCGTCGCTTTACCGAGTGATGAAATGAAAGGTAGAATCATCGGTCGTGAAGGTCGTAACATCCGTTCTTTAGAACAATTATTAGGTGTTGATTTAATTATCGATGATACTCCGGAAGTTATTACCGTCAGTTGTTTCAACCCAATTAGAAGAGAAATCGCCAGAATGTCTCTTGAAGCTTTAATTAAAGATGGCCGTATCCAACCTGGAAGAATTGAAGAAATCGTTGAGAAATGTAAGAAAGAAGTCAACGAAAGCATTCATAAGACCGGTCAAGATGTCGCCTTTAAACTTGGTTTACCAAGAATTAATAAAGAATTATTAGACTATGTCGGTCGTTTGAAATATCGTACCTCCTATGGTCAAAACGCTTTAGACCATTCTATCGAAGTCGCTTATTTAACCGGCATGATGGCCGCGGAACTCGGTTTAGATCAAAACTTAGCCAAACGCGCTGGCTTATTACATGATATCGGTAAAGCCGTTGACTTCGAAGTCGAAGGTAGCCACGTTGAATTAGGTAGCCGTTTAGCGAAGAAATATGGTGAACCAGATGTCGTTATTAACTCCATCGAATCTCACCATGGCGATGTTCCCGCTAAATCCGTTATCGCTAACTTAGTGCAAGCCGCTGATACATTATCTGCAGCGAGACCTGGTGCGAGAAGTGAAATGTTAGAAAACTATATCAAACGTATTGAACAACTCGAAGAAATTTGTAAATCCTATGATGGTGTTTATCAATCATTCGCTTTACAATCCGGTCGTGAATTACGCGTTATGGTTTTACCAGACAAGATTGATGATATCGGTGCCTTTAAATTAGCCCGTGAAATCAAAGAACGTATTGAAAATGAAATGACCTATCCAGGTCAAATTAAAGTCTCAGTCATCCGTGAATACCGCGCGGTTGAGACAGCGAAATAATTTATTTATTTCATAGAAAGTTTATATTTTGAAAATCTTATTTATCGGTGATATTGTTGGTCGTATCGGCCGGAGAATGATACAGGAAAAGCTTCCTTATTTCGTGAACAAATACGAAATTGATTTCGTGATTGCGAATGGGGAAAACGCTACTCATGGTAAGGGATTGATTAAATCCCATTACGAGCAGCTTATCGATGCCGGTGTCGATGTTATTACATTAGGTAATCACTATAATTCTAAAAACGAAATCACTCGTTATTTAGATAGAGTGGATCGTTTAGTCAGACCGATCAATTTAAGAAATGAATTTCCCGGTGAAGGTAGCGCTTTATTCGATATCGATGGTGTTACTATTAGGGTGACTAATATCCTTGGCAGTGCATTTATTAACGAAGAAGTTAATTCTCCTTATCTATCGATGTTAGAACTATTAGAAACTGCCGAACCATCGAATATTCATATCGTTGATTTCCATGGGGAAGCGACGGGAGAGAAACAATCCTTCGCCTATACCTTTGATGGCCGTGTCAGTGCGGTATTAGGCACGCATACACACGTGCAGACGAACGATTATCAAATCTTAGAAAAAGGGACCGCCTTTATCTCTGATGTCGGTATGACAGGCTTTAAAGACGGAATCCTAGGATTTGAAAAGAATAGTGTTATCAAAAAGAACATGTATGGTCAGATGTCGAGATTTGAACCACCAGAAGAAGGTAAAGGTTTATTATCCGCGGTAGTTATCGATATCGATGAGATTACCGGTTTAGCGAGAGATATATTTAATATCTATTATCAAGAAGATTAGTATGAAGACGAGAATTATCCACACTCCTGATTTATTAAAAGCCGCTTCTCGTAAAAAAGAAGAGACTAATTTCATCACGGCTTCTTGTGTTCATAAAGATGAGATGAAAGCCTCATCTAAAGGACAGAAATACTATATTAGAACTTATGGCTGTCAGGCTAATGTGAGAGATGAAGAAACCATGAGAGCGATGCTCGAAGAAGTGGGCTATTCTTTCACGGAAGATTTAGAAGCCAGTGATGTCATTATCATCAATACCTGTGCGGTTAGAGAAAACGCGGAAGATAAGGTCTATGGTGAAATTGGTAATCTTAAAAGATTAAGAAAGAAAAATAAGAAACTCGTATTAGCCATCTGTGGCTGTATGGTGGAACAACCAGAAATCTTAAAGAGATTAATGGATACATTCCCAGAAGTTAATCTTTTCTTCGGGACACATGAAATCGCCGAATTAATTGATTTAATTTATGAAGCAAAGACCACAGGTGATCGCATTGTTTCTATCGAGAGTAAACAAGGTGATGTGGTGGAGTTTGTTCCTGATTGTCGTAACAACCATTACAAGGCTTATGTAAATATCATTTATGGATGTAATAAATTCTGTACCTACTGTATCGTTCCATATACGAGAGGGAAAGAGAGAAGTAGACATTTTAACGACATCTTGAATGAGTGTCAAAAACTCATTGACGCTGGTTATCAAGAGATTACTTTATTAGGACAAAATGTCAATGCCTATGGTAAAGATTTAGATGAAGGAAAAGATTTTGCGGACCTCATGGAAGCAGTCGCGAAATTAGGAATTCCAAGACTTCGTTTCACTACATCTCATCCCTGGGATTTCTCGTCTAAAATGATCGAAATCATTGCAAAATACGACAATATTATGAAATTTATTCATCTTCCTGTGCAATCTGGTAATGATGAAATTTTAAGAAGAATGGGAAGAAGATATACCCGTGAACAATATCTTAATCTCGTTAAAGAAATGAGAGAAAAGATTCCAGGATTATCCTTATCCACAGATATCATTGTCGGTTTCCCTAATGAGACAGAAGAACAATTCCAAGATACCTGCTCGTTAGTGGATATCGTCCAATATGAAGCTGCCTTTACCTTTATCTATTCTCCACGTCGAGGAACACCGGCGGCGAAGATGGAAGATAATGTCAGTAGAGAAACCAAAACAAGAAGGTTTAAAGAACTTGTTAAGCATTTAGAAAAACACATTGAAGATTATTCTAATGAGATGGTTGGTAAAACCTATGACGTTCTCGTTGATGGTGTTTCCAAAACTGATGAGAATATGTTATCGGGATACACTGAGACAAATAAGTTAGTTCACTTTAAAGGAGACCTTTCTTTAGTGGGCACAATTGCGAAAGTGAAAATCACTGAATCTCATACTTATTCATTGATTGGAGAAATCGTCAATGGATGAAGTGATTAACGCTGCAAAAGATTTAAAAGAAGCGATTGATAATCTTCCTCTTACCAAAGAATATTATCTTCTCTCTAATTTATTAGAGAATGATGAATCATTAAAAGGGATGAGAAAAGAAATTGCTAGACTTGCTTTTGAGGGCAAAGAACAAGAAAGAGAAAACTTGTTGAAGGTCTATAATAACAATCCTTTAGTGAGTAATTATCAAGCGATTAAAAGTGAACTCACTGATTTATTAAAAGAAATTGTTAATCAAATACAATAATGCGAAGTAATTCGCATTTTTTGTAATATAATAATTCTATGCTTTATATTATTTGTGGTCCCACTGGCAGTGGCAAAACTTTAGCTGCGAAGATTCTTTCCGATTATTATGACGCACCGATAATTAATGCGGATGCTTTTCAAATCTATAAAGAAATGAATATCGGTACAGCGAAGATTTCTGAGGATGATCCTTATTACGAAAGGCATTATCTTTTAGATATTAAAGAACCATCGGAATCGTTCTCCGTGATGGAATATCAAAAACTATTTAGAGAGACAGTTGAAGAGTTGTCCAAGAAATATGAAAACATCATCGTTTGTGGTGGCACTGGTTTATATATCAGAGCATCGATTTATGATTATGTCTTCAATCAAGAAGAAGATAATGATGTATCGGATTTAGAGGCTTTAGATAATGACACATTATATGAAATGCTTAAAGAACTAGATCCTAAGTCTTTAGACACTATTCATAAGAACAATCGTAAAAGAGTCATTAGAGCGATATCCATTGCTCGTCGTTGTGGACAAACAAAAAGCGAAACTATCGATCAACAAGAGCATAAATTAATCTATGAAAATTTAAATATTTTGATGTTAAATCCAAATCGTGAAGATTTATATGCACATATTAATCAAAGAGTAGATATAATGTTTGAAAAAGGATTAGTAGAAGAAGTTAAATCTCTTAAAAATAGATTTAATTTATCGGTCACTGCCAAAGAGGCAATCGGTTATAAAGAAGTTCTCTCTTACCTTGATGGAGAACTAACCTTAGAAGAGTGTAAAGAACTCATTAAGAAGAGAACGAGAAACTACGCAAAAAGACAAGTGACCTTCTTCAAAAATCAATTTTCATTAAAGATGTACCAAGATGTGCATGAACTAGTTTTAGATAATACAAAAGAGAGGTAATATTATGAGACCAATTACAGAAATTGCTGCTAAACTTCATATCGATGATGAATATGTCATCCCTTATGGCAAAGACAAAGCGAAAATCGATTTAGCAATTAAAGAAAAAATTAAAGATCGCCCAGACGCTAAATTAGTTTTGGTGACCGCGATTACTCCCACAAAGGCTGGTGAAGGTAAAACCACAACAACAATCGGTTTACACGATGGTTTTCATAAAATCGGTGTTAATTCCTTAGCTTGCTTAAGAGAACCTTCCTTAGGCCCTGTTTTTGGTGTTAAAGGTGGTGCGGTTGGCGCATTAAAGTCCACAATTGTCCCTAGTGATGATATCAATTTACATTTCACTGGTGACTTCCACGCTTTAACTTCCACAATTAATCTTATCTCCGCCATTATCGAAAATAGTGTCTTCCAAGGCAATTTATTAAATATCAATCCTGATAGAATCGTTTGGACAAGAGCGTTAGATATGAATGACCGTTCTTTACGTGATATTACGGTTACCAGTGCTGACTCAAAACATTCTATTACACATAAATCCGAATTCGTTATTACCGTGGCCTCTGAATTAATGGCCATCTTCTGCATTTCTAATGATGAAGAAGAATTCTTAGACAGAACTGAAGATATCATCGTCGCTTATACATATGATGAACAACCAATTAGAGTTCGCGATTTACATATCCGTGGTGCAATTTATAAATTAATGCATGCAGCGATGAATCCAAATTTGGTGCAAACATTAGAAGCTAACCCAGTTCTCGTTCATGGTGGACCATTCGCTAATATTGCTCATGGATGTAATTCCGTAATCGCCACAAAGTTAGCTCTTAAACTCGCCGACGTCGTCGTCACAGAGGCTGGCTTCGGATCTGACTTAGGTGCGGAAAAATTCTTAGATATTAAATGTCAAAGAGCAGGCTTAAAGCCTGATGCGATTGTTTTAGTAGCGACAGTCAGAGCTCTTAAACTCCATGGTGGTGTCAAGTTCGATGATTTAGAAAATGAAAATATCGAGGCCATGAGAGCGGGAGAATGCAACCTTTGGAAACATAGAGAAAATATGGGTCTTTATAGCAACGAAGTAGTTATCGCTATTAATAGATTCCCCAGCGATACAGATGCAGAAATTAATACCTTGTTAGAAGATATTAAAGCTAAGGGTTGGATTGGCGTTATCAATACCGGTGCCTTAGAAGGCGGAGAAGGTGCAGTTGCTTTAGCAAAAGCTGTTAAAGAATGCTTAGATAGAAACGATAGCACCTTCAAACCTTTATATCCTATTGGAGATAAAAAATGGTCAATCAAAGATAAAATCGAACGCATCTCTCATGAAATCTATGGTGCGGGCGAAGTGGTTTATACCGACCTCGCAAATGAACAAATTAAGAAATATACCGATATGGGTTATGCTGGCTTTGCCGTCTGTATGGCGAAGACTCCTAATTCTTTAACCGATGATGCGAAAGTATTAGGTGCTCCTACAGGATTTACCATTACCGTTAGAGAAGTTCGCTTATCTGCGGGTGCTCAGTTTATCGTTCCTCTTACCGGTGCGGTTATGACCATGCCTGGACTTCCAAAAGTTCCTGCTGCTGTCAAAATGTAAAAATATTTTAAGACAAAATTAAGAAATTCCTCCTATTACTAAATAGGGGGATTTTTTATGGACCAAATAAGACTATCGCATGTAAGTAAGAAATATAAAGTTGAAGATCAAAAAGAAAAAGTGGTCTTAGATAATATCTCCATTTCTTTCTCTAAAGGTCTTGTTGCCATTATTGGTAAATCCGGAAGTGGGAAGTCCACATTAATCAATATGATTTCCTTAATAGATAATCCTTCAAATGGAAATGTCTATTATGAAAATCAAGACATTAATAAATGGTCAAATAAGAGAAAAGCTTTATACCGAAATAAAGATATTGGTATCATTTTTCAACATTATCATTTGTTAGAAAATCAGACCGCTTTATTCAATATCATATTGCCCGCGTTAATTAATGGTAAAAACAAGAAAAACACGATAGAAAATGCAAAAAACTTGGCAAAAACCCTAAATTTTGATGAAAAATTGCTAAATCATAAATGTTCTGATTTAAGCGGCGGCGAGAAAGAAAGAGTCGCTATTTTAAGAGCGTTAATCAATAACCCAAAGGTCATTATCGCTGATGAACCAACTGGTGCTTTAGATAGCAAAAATTCTTTGGATGTCATGAAGTTATTAAAAGAAATCAGCAAAGAAAGATTAGTGCTTTTAGTGAGTCATAATTTATCTTTGGTTAAAAAGTTTGCTGATCGAATAATCACTATTAAGGATGGAAAAATAATCGCTAATGAAGATAAGGATAGTTCCTTTTCTCTGACTCAAAAGAGGGAAGTGGTGAAGAAGAAAGAAAAGGCCCATTGGATTAATCTGCTTTTTCTTTCTAATTTCAAAAGAAGATTTAAGAGAAATATTATCTCTATAGTTTCTTTGGTAGTTGGTTTAGTGAGTACAATGTTAATCTTTGGTTTTTCTAATGGCTATCACCAATCCGTTTTAAATAGTAGTTACCAACAACTAGATTATGGAGTTTCTTCCTTCTATAAAGAAACGAATCAAAGCATTGAAGGCAGCAAGATGTCTTTGGTGCAAATGAATCGGCCTTCATTAGAAGAAATGGTTGATTTAGACAATACATTAGATGCTTTTTACATTGAACCAAATACCGACGCTTTATTACCGATGTTTCCATTAATCAAATCCGGTGAAGAAAGATTAGATAAGATTTCCTATAATCAGATTTATTCATTTACTGATTTTTCAACCGATGCTTCTTTATTAATTAAAGGTGTTATCCCATCAATCGATAGTCTTTATGATGTTGTGATAAACGAGAACGCTTATAAATATCTTAAAGATATTTTTAAAAGTGACCCTTTAGACACAACTTTAAGCATTTATTCGGATTATGAATATCATTACTATACGGAAGATGAACTTAATCCAGTTATCACCGATTATTTCGTCTATGAAAAGAATATTCATATTGTGGGAGTCGTGAAGGATTTCCAATTTCTTGCAACACCTAAGATTTATTATCCATATGTATCATTAAAGGAGTTATTGGGTGAATATCTATTAAATAATCTTTCTACAAGTGTTAAACGTGATGTCTCTTGGTTAGAGATAATAGAAAACTCTTATGGTGGTGAAGCAATTTCTTCATATTCATATCGTTTATTTTTAAAAGATATTAATCAGAAAAATAATTTAAGAGACATAGTCGATAACATAGAAGAACCATATAAAATTGATTCCTATTCTTTAACAATTAGTGATTCTTTGTTTAATTTAATGAATGCTGCATCAATGGGTATGGAGCTATTTTTAATGATCGCAATTATGGGTACGGCATTGATATTAGGTATCATATCATTTTCATCCTACACGGATGATAAAAAGATAAGTGCAATCTTAACATGTTTAGGGGCAGAAAGAGGCGGTATTTTTTCTATATATTTAAAGGAGAATATTCTAGTGGGATTCCTATCGATGAGTATATCGATGGCCATCACACCAGTTTTAAATTTTATTTTTAATAACATAATTCAAAAAATTACAACATTTAAAAATTTGATATCAGTACCATGGATGTCTTTTTTGGGAGTTCCTTTGTTATTTCCTCTCACTTTAATTTCGGCAACGTTTTTGATTTGTTATTTTTCAACCTATATTCCGTTAATGTTCTCTAAGAAAATTTCCCCCAAAGAGGAGCTATGTGACGAATGATTAATTTTATAAATGTAAAGAAAAAATATGGTAATTCTATAGTTTTAAAAAACATCAATTTTTCATTACCGAGAACTGGACTTGTCATCATTGAAGGGCCATCTGGATGCGGAAAAACTACGCTTTTAAATTTGCTTTCTGGATTAATTAATTTTGAAGGTGATATCACTGTTGATGGTCATCATATAAATTTAATGAGTCAGTCACAAATGGATGAATTCCGTTTAAAGAAATATGGTTTTATTTTTCAGGATTTTAAACTCTTTGATAACGAAACTGTTTTAAGTAATATCATGTTTCCCTTAGATGTCATTTCTTCCTCTTCAAAAAAAACGAAAATCCGTAAATGCGTAGATTTGATTAATATGGTCGGTCTTAAACAAAACGTTCACCAGAAAGTCGGAAAACTATCAGGAGGAGAAAAACAAAGAGTCGCTATCGCTAGAGCATTAGTGAATAACCCTAAAATCATTCTCGCTGATGAACCGACAGGCGCATTGGATAGTAAGACTTCAATAGAGATCATGGATTTATTAGATAAGGTTTCTAATAAGACTTTAGTGGTCATGGTTTCTCATGATAAAGACCTCGCGAAGAAATATGCTGATATAAATATCAGAATGAAAGATGGTTCTATTGTAAAAATAAAAGAAAACAAAAGAAATAAAACTAAAGATAATCTTCCAATGCCTAAAATGTTATTCAACGAAAGGAAACCTAGCGTTCCTTCTTCTTTCTTAAGACATCACACAATTAGTTCTATTAAACAAAAGAAGTGGAGGACTTCAATTTGCAATATGGTTACTTCTTTGGGATTAATTGGTGTCGGTTTAGCTTCTTCTTTATCATCATCGATTTCTTCAAATATTAAAAAGTCCTATTCGCAAATATTAGATGACTCTAAAGTGACCATTTCTATGAAGAACACGGATCGAAGTATCTTTGGTCAATATGGTGTGAACTATTTTGAGGTAAATGATATATATAAAAAATATCCGAAGGATATTTATGATATAGGCGTCACTTATCACAATGACTTTGAATCATTCTTTCCGGAAAGTAATTGCATCGCTCTCGCTGATAGTACTTATTACCATGCAATCGAAGGAATAAGCGTCAGACATATAAATGAATTTAGATGGTTGGATGTGGAGAGGCCGGAAAAGATATATCCCGAAGAAATATCATATTTAGAAAATGACCAGGTTGTTTTAGCTTTAACCATCGACATGATTAGAGATATTTGTTTTCAACTTAGGATAGAAAGGACAGTTAATTCTCTATCTAGATATCTGCAAACCAATTATTTCAAAATCTTTTTCGATTTAAGAAAAGACAGTTGGCAATATAGTGATCAACAAGTATTAACGGTTGTGGGTTTCTCCCTAGAAAGAGAACCGGGAATATATCATAACAACCATATGTGGAATGAATATATGTTTGAAGAAAGGATGCGTTTTCCTACTGATGAAAATAGTCAAAGTAATGTACCTTGGCTACTAAAAAAGATATACTACATTTATTCACAAAATAAATATGAGTTATTGAATAAGTTAAGAGTGGATGAATCATTAGAACCATATCTATTCGAAATCGCAAATTCTACATACTATCCATGGCTATTTAACGGAAAAAGAAGTGAAGAAATTAACCGAATTTTTGTATTTTCCAACTCTTTGCAGATGATTCCAATGTGGTATTTCAAATATTTCCAAGATATTAGTGATGAGATAATTAAACCGATTTTTGCTTCAAATGGTGGCTATGCGATTTATCCTTCAAGTATGCTATTTGGTTTCTCGAGTTATATGTACTTCGCCCCTGATGAAGATATCTTGGATGATGTGATAGATACCCAAACAACAATGAACTTAGATGGTAATGAAAATTTCTCATTACCTAATAATGTCGCTAGTGGACATTTCTCCCAATCCTTTAATGGTGGTGTGAACTTTAGGTGCCTCTCTGATGAATATATAAATGGAAAAGTTCCAATTGATTTAGATGAGATAGTCATCTCTTCTGCACTTAATAAAAAACTTTTTAATGGTGATGGTTTGAAAAAGACAATTTATATCGCTCATTTATATTCGCAGAATGTCGATAGTGGCGGTCGCTTACATAAGAAATTTAAGACTACATCAGTAGTGGTTACAGGTATTATCGAAAGTGAAAAGAATCTTATTTATCATCACCAAGATTGGCCAATTAGTTTCTTTCAAATCAAGTTAGATGTTTCCATATTTAATCTCGGTATTAATTCAGTAATGGTGGATGTGAAAAACCAAAAGAATGTAAAAGATGTTATTAAGAAACTATCAAGAGCGTTTCCTGATTTTGAGGTAAGCGATCCCATGAGTGATGTAAATGATAGTGTTAATCAAGTATGTTTTTATATTCAAATAGCACTTATGTGCTTTTCCCTTATAGCAGTCATAATTTCCACATTATTATTATCGATTTGTAATTACCTATATGTTTTAGAAAGTCGTAGAGATATTGGATTAGCAAGATGCTTAGGAGTGAACAAGAAAGAAGCCAGGAAGTTTGTTATATCCCATAGTGTCTTCATGTGTTTTATCTCATTTTTCTTATCATCAATCGAATTAGTTTTTATTTCGTTTATTATCAGTTTTGAGATGTCTAAACAAATGAATGTCGGCTTTTCTTTCTCCTTTTATCCCTTATCTTTGCTCTATATGTTCCTTTTAGCGTTTGTTATTTCTATTACTTCTTCTCTCATTATTGGTGCGAGATTAAATAGATTAGACCCTATCGAAGCTTTGAAGCATTAACCCATAAAACAAAATACTTTTGTTTGCGTTAATAATGTTGTTTTCGTATAATACTAACAGACTAAAGAGGTTACGCTATGGGATTAAAAGCAGGTATTGTCGGTTTACCAAATGTGGGAAAGTCCACACTTTTTAACGCAATTACAAATTCACATGTTGAGGCAGCGAATTATCCATTCGCTACCATCAATCCAAACACCGGTGTGGTGAATGTTCCTGATGATCGTCTAGATTTCTTATCTAATCTATTCAAACCAGAAAGAACTATTCCTGCTACTGTGGAATTTTATGATATTGCTGGATTGGTGAGAGGCGCTTCACAAGGTGAAGGTTTAGGCAACCAATTCTTATCACATATCAGAGAATGCGACGCTATCGTCGAAGTGGTGCGTTGCTTTGAAAGCGAAGATATCGTTCACGTTGAAGGTAGTGTTGATCCCATTAGAGATATCGAAGTTATTAATCTGGAACTCGTAATGGCGGACTTAGATACCGTCAGTAAACGTATTGATAAAATCGCTAATAAAGCGAGAATTCAAAAAGATAAAGAATCCATCGCTGAGATGAGTGTTTTAACACCATTAAAAGAAGCTCTTGAACAAGGCAAACCTGCAAGAATGGTCTCCTTAAGTGAAGAACAAGAAATATTAGTTAAGAGTTTCCATCTATTAACTAAAAAACCGATTATTTATGTCGCTAATGTGAGTGAAGATGCTCTTATGGATTTAGATAATGCTTCCTTATATCAACAAGTCGTTAAATACGCTCATGAGGAAGGAAATGAAGTCATCCCTGTCTCTTGTGAAATTGAAGCGGAATTATCTGAATTATCTCCTAATGATAGAGCGGATTATCTCAAAGAATTAAATGTCACTGAATCTGGCTTAACAAAGGTTATTAAGGCCACTTATAAATTATTAAATTTATCGACATTCTTCACTGTCGGTGCGGATGAATGCCGCGCTTGGACATTTAAGAATGGTTATTCCGCTCCTGAATGTGCGGGTGTTATCCATACCGATTTCCAACGTGGATTTATCTGTGCGGAAGTTTATCCTTACGAAGCTATTCATGAATTAGGTAGTGAAGCTGCAGTTAAAGAAGCTGGTAAATTAAGAACCGAAGGTAAAGGTTATTACCCCAAAGATGGAGACATTATGTTCTTTAAATTCAATGTTTCCGGAAAGAGATAAAGATGAGAATTGGATTTGCTAGTGATATACATCGTTTAGTAGAAAATCGTCCATTGATTTTAGGTGGTGTTCATGTTCCTTTTGATAAAGGAGAATTAGCTCATTCTGATGGCGATGTCGTTTATCATGCTTTAGCGGAATCTATTTTAGGCGCTTTAGCGTTATGTGATTTAGGAACTCATTTCCCAGATAATGATCCTCAATACAAGGATATCGATAGCGCTCTTCTCGTAAAAGAAGTAGTGCGTCTTATGGAAGAGAAGAATTATCGCGTTGGTAATGTTGATATCTCCATTACCTTAGAACAGCCAAAACTTAAAGGATTCATCCTTAAGATGAGAGAGAACGTTGCTTCTTTATTAAAGGTTGATATCTCTCAAGTTTCTATTAAAGCGGGCACTAATGAAAAACTCGATGCCATAGGCATGTCATTAGCAGTGAAAGCGGAGTCAATAATTTTATTAGAAGAAAAAGAATAAATTCTTTGCCAATTTTTGTGAGATAAGTATAATTAAAGGTCATAGTTTTATGGATGTAGTAGAAAGTTTAAAACTGAATATTCAAAAAGCCTTCCAGGCTCTCGGTGTGGAAGTCTCTTTAAATGACATCATCATTGAGCACAGTAAAGATCCTTCTCATGGTGACTATGCGACAAACGCTGCGATGAAGAATTGTCGTTTATTAAAGAGCAATCCAAGAGATGCCGCGAATGCGATTATTTCTCATCTCGATTTAAATGGTATCGAGAAAGTGGAAATCGCTGGTCCTGGCTTTATTAACTTCTTTATGAAGAATGATTCCTTACAACCAATCGTCTCCAAGATTATCGATAGTGGTGATGATTTCGGTAGAGGTGAAAATAAGAATTTCAAAGTCGATGTGGAATTCGTCAGTGCTAATCCGACAGGCGATTTACATGTCGGCCACGCTCGTGGAGCGGCTATCGGTGATACGATTTGCCGTATTATGGAATTTGCGGGCTATGATGTAACTCGTGAATATTATATTAACGATGCTGGTAACCAAATCGATCATTTAGCAGAATCTATTTTAGCGAGATATAAAGAACTTCTCGGCTTAAAAGTGGAATTCCCAGAAGATGGTTATCATGGACAAGATATCATCTTTGTTGCTAAAAAAATTATCGATGAAGTTGGTGATAAATTATTAAATGAAAAAGATCCTATTCCCTTCTTAAAAGAGAGAGGAATTGCCATCGAATTAGACAAAATTAGGGAAGATTTGAAGACTTTTCACGTGCATTTCGATGTTTTCTCCAGTGAATTAAAAGTGAGAAGCAACCACGCAGTTGAAAAGGAAATTGAATATTTAAAAGACCATATTTATTTAGATGGTTCCGCTAAAGTATTAAGAACTACTGACTATCTCGATGATAAAGATAGAGTTATCGTCAAGAGCAATGGTGAATATACTTACTTCCTTCCTGATATCGTCTATCACGTTAATAAGATGTCTCGTGGTTTTGACCAATTAGTGGATGTCTTAGGTGCTGACCATCACGGTTATATCAATCGTATGAAGAGTGCGCTTATGATGCATGGCTATTCCAAAGATGCCTTAGAAGTGGAACTCATCCAAATGGTGAGATTCATTAAAGATGGTAAAGAAATGAAAGCTAGCAAGCGTACTGGCGATGCAATTACCTTGCGTGAGATATGTGAGGATGTCGGCGTGGATGCAATGCGTTATTTCTTCGCGATGCGTGCTGCCAGTGCTCATTTAGACTTCGATATGAATTTAGCGATGGAACAAAGTTCTAATAACCCTGTCTACTATGCACAATACGCTCATGCGAGATTATGTTCCATCTTAGAACAAGGAAAAGATATCCCCATTGATAAGAAGGCCTCTTTATTAGAGAAACCAAGCGAAATGTCATTATTAAAACATCTTTCTAATTTCCCTAATGTCATAAATGACGCGGCAAAAGAAAGAGCACCTTATAAAATTACCAATTATATTCATGATTTAGCGGGTCTGATTCATGAATTTTATACAGAATGCCGTGTTATCGATAGAGATAACATCGCATTATCATCCTCACGTTTAGCTTTATGTAAAGCGAGCGAACAAGTGATGAAAAATGCACTTAATTTAATTGGAGTAAGTGCCCCAGAACACATGTAAAGGAGAAAAGATACATGGCAAAATCATTATTAGATTTAGCGTTTGACTATGTCAGTCAAAGAAAAGAAGAAGTCACTTTTAAAGACTTATGGGTTTATGTCAGCAAAGAAGCTGGCTTAGACGAAGAAGCCGCGGCGAAAAAGATTTCCCCATTCTACACCAATTTAAAAATGGATGGCCGTTTCGTGACATTGGGCGAAAACAAATGGGATTTAAGAAGCCGTCATACATTTGATAAAACCCACATCGATATGAAAGATGTCTACTCCGAAGTGGAAATCAGCGATGATGATACCGAAGAAGAAGATGAAGAAGAGAAGGAATACAACAAGATCTTAGAAGGTGATGAACCAACTGATGAAGTTGAACCAGAAGAATCTTCTGAAGAAAACAAAGAAGAGGATCTTTAATGTTTGAAGAGCTCCGTAAAATTATCGAAGCTCATGACACAATAGTAATATTCGGTCATGCCTATCCCGATGGTGATTGCTACGGTAGTCAAATTGGCCTTCGGGATGTGTTACGTTTAAATTACCCCAAGAAAAAAGTTTATGCCGTAGGTACGGGGTGCAAACGTTTCTTTAACCTTATCTCTCCTACTGATATTGTGGAAGATTCCGTTATTGAAAACGCTTTAGCCGTCTTAGTGGATGGCAACGATCTTTCTCGTATGGAAGATAAACGAATTTATAATGCTAAAGCATATATAAAAATCGATCACCATATGGAGAATGGCAAATACCACGAAGGACCATTTGTCCTTGATGTGAACGCCAATTCCACTTGCCAATTAATCGTGAGATTTATCAAAGAATCCAAATGGAAAATCACTAAGACCGCTGCTAATGCTTTATATTTAGGTATTCTTACCGATACAGGTCGTTTCCAATTCGCTGGTGACTATGTGGAAAGTTTCCAAGAAGTCGCTTGGTTATGCGAATGTGGTGCGGATCCTGACGCGATCAATAGTATTCTTACTGTCACAGTGGAAGACGCTCTAGCCTTTAAAGGTTATGTCTTCTCTCACTATAAGAAGAGTCCTAATGGAGTTCTCTATGTGACATTCAATCGCTCTCAATTAGAACGTTTCCATGTCTCCGCTCATAAGGCGGGAGAAATGGTTAATCTATTAGCCAATGTAAAGGATTATCCTATTTGGGCTTCATTCGCGGAAAACGCTAACGGATCAATGCACGCCGAATTCCGTAGTAATGGTCCAGGTGTTTATGCTGTTGCTGCTAAATATGGCGGTGGTGGACATTATCAAGCTTCTGGTGTGACTTTGCACCATATGAATAGCAAGAATGTGAAGATGCTTGTCGATGATTTAGATGCTGTCGCCTTAGAATATAAAAAGGAGCACCAATAATATGTGGGAAAAAGAATTACAAGCTGCGATTGAAGCGGGTTTAAAAGCTCGTGTTAAAATCATGGAGATTTATAATCAAGGTTTTGATGTCGAAATTAAAGAAGATAATTCCCCTGTCACTTTAGCGGATAAAACCGCGGATAAGATTATTAGAGAATATCTTCATGAATTATTCCCTAAATATGCTTTCTTAACCGAAGAATCCGAAGATGATCTATCTCGTTTAGAAAATGATTATGTTTGGATTGTTGACCCTGTTGATGGCACGAAAGACTTCGTCGCTCGTGATGGTGGCTTCACCACGAATATTGGATTAGCTTATAAACACGAATTGGTCGTGGGTGTAGTGGTGGTTCCTGAGAGTGGAGATATCTATTTCGCTAGTAAAGGTAATGGCGCTTATCACCGCACGGAAAAAGGCGATACAAAAATCCACGTTAATGAAAAATTAGAAGATTTAACCTGTTTATGCTCGGTTTTTCATACAAATGAGAAAGAATTAGAATTAATTGAAAAGCATAAAGATAAGATTAAACACGTGATGAAATTCGGTTCTTCCTTAAAACCATGTCGTATCGCTGAAGGTTTAGCGGAAGTCCATTATCGGATGTCTCCTAATACCAAAGAATGGGATACCGCAGCGTGTCAAATTATCGTCGAAGAAGCGGGAGGTTTGTTCTTAGAACCAGATGGTCAAAGAATTACCTATAACCGCAAAGATGTCTATAATCGTAAAGGTTATATCGTCGTTAATCGCAAAGAGAATATACTTTTATAAAATGAGCAAACTAAAACTGGCAATTGATGCCAGTTTTTTGTTTACCTTAATCAAAGATTACATGAGGTAATACAAAGTGAAATCACCAACTTTAATATTGCTTGGGTTCACTTCATCGATTGTGGGGAAGGTCAAAGAGAAGCCGGAAGGAAAAGAATTGTTAATTTCAACAATGATATATTCTTCATCATCGAATGCTAATCTTTGTCCACCGATTTGTTCCACGATTTCATCGAAAACTTCTGTGTTATTTAAAGGGAAGTTAATATCTGTTACTTCATCGGTAACGGGATTGGCGTATTTAAGGAAAATGTTACCAATATCTAATGCCATATAACCGGATTCAGATGAAATGTTGTTAATGCAATCAATACGTCCTTCCGTTAATGATTCATAAGCGAAATCACCAGATTTATATTCATTTCCAAATTCTGGTTTAGCGGTAAGGTAACCTTCTTCATCTACTTCCGCTGGAACATATTGGAATTCTAAACCTCCATCCACTAAGTAATTCTCTGGTAATGCGGTGATGGGATAATCTTGATCAGCGATATCTTCTATTTCACCATATACGAATTCTACACTTTCCATATTTCTCATCATTATGGCGAATTCGTCTAGTGGTGCACCTGTAAACAAATTATGATCAGCACGAACTTCTGAATAATGGTAATAGAAGATTGGCTTTGTGTCTTGATCAAAAATAAGAATGATTTGTTCCTCTTCTTCTAAAACATAGGAGTATGGTTCATCAACACTATTGGTACCAGCAATTTGTGATCTTTCAAAACCATACATGTTGGCAATAATATAATTATCGTCATTGAGAAGACCTTGTAACATGTTATTCGGATCCATTTGTATGTTAAAGCTTTTATTGAACTCTCTTTTTGCTGATTCAGCAAAATAACCTGCGCTATCACTAGAGATACTTACATAAGGGAACCTAGATGAACTGTAATTATTTTGTGTGAAATAATAATGATCATCATTTTCGCCAGCTAATCCGATATATGCATAGCAATCATAACCTTCAAGATATTTGAGGACATCGGGAATGATCCTGTAATTATATTCATTAGATATTTCATAATATTGATCACCTATATATGATGTCATTGCCCAAACACCTTCTTGTCTTGTAATTTCATTTTTTTGGAAATCGAAATTATCCTTGCCTGAATATTCTCTAAACCCCTTAAGACCTATTTTTTCAGGATCAGAGTTCATTCCACGACCTGGTATTTGATATAAACTAACCATCAAGTCGAATGACGCGGCATCATATGACATTCCTTGGTCAAACGTTAAGAATCTTGCTTCATCAACGTTATGAGGAATATCAAGTAGTGGTGCTGGTTCTGGCTCTGGCTCAGGCTCAGGCTCAAGCTCAGGTTCAACCGACTCTGAAGACTGAGGTTCAATGTTTGATGAGGGTTTTTCTTCTTTCTTGCTTTGGCATCCAATGATTAAAGAGGAGCACGCTAACAAAGCAATAGCCATAGTCAATAATTTTTTATTCATCTATTTACCTTCTTATTGCCTATATCTTTATTCTCATATAAAAAATAATGAAGGTAAATAAAAAAAGGTGATGGCATCACCTAATTTTGAAATTTTGAAAGTGGCTGGGGTGACTGGGATCGAACCAGTGAATGGTGAATTCAGAGTCCACTGCCTTACCGCTTGGCTACACCCCAGTATCTTAATCCGCTAAACGGACTTCAACTACGCCAGGTACTTCTTCTTGAAGAATGACTTCCACTAAATCTTTGATATCGTTATTCGCATAGATACAATCTTGGCATGCACCAACCATCTTTACATAAACAATACCATCTTTAAAAGAGACGAAAGTGACATCTCCTCCATCTTTCTGCAAGAAGTGTCTAATTTTATCTAATGTGGCGATAATTAATTTCTCTGTATCATCCATAATCTTTATTCCGTTTTAAGATAATATCACAATTAATAAGAAATGTTTATAAATATGCTAATAAATCAAGAAATATATTATTTCTTAAGACCTTTATAAGCCTCTTTAGCGTTCTCTAAGAAGAATTTGGCGACATCTAAGAAATTGAATCCGTGGATTTCTCCTTCTCCTGTGAAATGTTTATAAATAGCGACATTATGCCACTGCAAGGAGATAAAGATTCTCCAGAGATAATAACGAGTCTTTTTATCTTCATTTAATTCTTCTTTGAAATATTCTTTTAATAAATTAAATCCTTCTATCACTAAACCATTACCAAAGGTAGCGATATCATAGATTGGATCATTATTACCGACAAATTCAAAATCGATAAGATAATAATTATCTTTTAAATCTTTCACGATATTACTCTTTTGCGCATCGTTATGGCAAAGCGATAGCGGTTGTTTCTCTAAATATTGTTGATGAACGAATAATTCATCTCTTAGTAATTTATAATCATTACCAAAATCATAATTAAATGATTGTGCTTGTTTTTCATAATTAATAAATCTTTTAAAAGGTTCGTAATTCTCTTTTGAT
>JAEEHE010000041.1 GCA_016280685.1 Caryophanales bacterium | reverse complement strand
GATTTATAAGAGACAAAAGCGCCTATAGAAGGACCGAATTTCAAAACATTGCCAACAATGGTTGTGTTAGCATTTGTATACATCTCATTTTTATCGATGATATTTAAGGTCTCTTGCTCACTAGCGAGAGCTTGTTTAAAACTTGCGTTATTTTGTCCTTTATAAATCAAGCTAATAGAACTTGGAATTAACAAACATAAAGCTAAGAAGATTTTTTTCATGAGATTACCTCCAAAAGATTGGGACTGTTCATCCCACATTAGAACAGTCCCAAATAATTATGTATTTAGACGCGTTTTCTTAAAGCTAAAACGGTAACACCAGCTAAGCTTAATAAGGAAAGAACTACGGATGTCCCAATAATGCTACCACCGCATCCACCTTTCTTGGCTGGTTGTTGTTCACTTGAATCACCTGGAGTAACTGGTTCTTCAGAGCTGTCCCCTGGTTCTGACTCAGAGCTATCCCCTGGTTCATCATCGGCTTTCACAACATTAATAACATGTGTAAATTCTTTATCAAATTTAACAAATGTGATTGTCGCTGTGCCAAGTGCGGAAGTGTCAAAGCTTGTAATGTCATCAGAAGTAATTTCTGTAGCGACCACATCATCACCACAAACGGTATTTAAAACGATGTCACCATCAACGTATGTTTCATCAAGGACATACTCAACTTTACTTTCTTCAGCGATAACGTATTCGATAACTCTAATAGAAACCTTTAATTGTTGTCCGGCTAAAGAGACGGTTAATTCTTTAACACCATTGGTGGAAGAATCAAATCCACTGACTTCAGAAGCTAAAACCGCTACTTCTTTCTTGTTTTCTCCCACTGTCTTGACCAACACTAAGTCATCAGCGAAAGTATCATTGACTAAGTATTCGGCCTTATATCCTTCTTTAATGGCATATGTTGCGCCTTCAGTAGCGACAACATTAATCTTTTCTACTTTTCCACCAGGAACGTCTAAGAATAAATCTGTTTCACCAAGTTGTCTTGTAGAAGCACTACCAGATAATTTAGAAAGAGTGTAGAAGGCATCATATTCAGTTTTAAGAGCAGTATTTCCAAAATTGACTTCTTCTAAAACTTCTACTGTGGTTGGTAAATCACCAGAAATGGTATATGGATATGCATCGGCATTTAATTCATAACCTTGAAGGGTAACACCTTTACCAAGTAAATCATCAAAACTACCACACATTCTCACAGAACCAGTTTTAATTGGGGTAATTGCTGGATCGTTAGCGGAATTGTAATTGAGTTTGGTATCACCATTAACATTAAGGATGATTTGGACTGTGCCATCTTTTAAGTTTAATACCCAAATTTCAAATGTATAAATAGTGCCATCACCAGCGAAGTGAGAGGTAGTATCATAAGCAAACCAGCCAGGATTGAGGGCTGTTCTTGCGTTATTTTCGTTATAGAAGAATTGGAAACCATTGTCGCTAGTGAAAATTTCATAGCCAGTACGTGTTCCAATGTCCGCTAAACCTTCACCACCATTTGTAGGAGTTAAGGTGCCGCTATTTTGTCTTAACATCATGTTGAAGGCATTACCACCATCGTTATGATATTCAAGATCAAATTTAGTGTGATAAGAACCCATGGTTTTTAGACCATTGATTGGTTGTTGAGATTGAGAAATATATTTACCATTTTCGTAAACAACAGTCGCGGCTTGGTTACCCCATCTAGAAGCAATAGCTAAATCTTTGGAAATATCCCATTCGGTTAAGCTATCTTCGAGCTCATAAGTGTCTTTTTCAAAGACATAGGCACCATAACCTTTTAATGTCCACGCCATGCTAGATAAATTATCAAATTCACCAGCGAATCTCATCGATCCAGTTTTGATAATTTCTTTGCCAGCGAGTTCTGTGGCTTTAGAAGATGTATTAAATGTAAACGAACGTGTTCCGTTTGTATCGATATTAATTTGCACGGAACCATCATTTAAATTAAGCATCCAAATCTCGAATGTGTAGGTTCTGTTTTCTTCTGCCCAACGATTTGTTGCATCATAAGCAAACCATCCGATAGCAGTTCTTTCACCATTGACATTGTAGAAAACTTGGAAACCATTATCAGCAGTAAATAGCTCAAAGCCATTACGTGGGCCAATATCGATTGTTCCATCAGCGGTTGTAGCATATGCATCTGGGTTCTCGCCGCTATTTTGTCTTAACATCATGTTAAACCAGTTTGCGCTTGGTGTTTGGAATGTTAAATCAAATTTTGTGTGATAGGAACCGAGAGTTTTCACGCCATTAATAGGTTGGAATGCGACAACTTTATTGACGCCTTGGTCAAATGTCAATGTTGCCGCTTGACGTCCCCATCTAGAAGTTAGTGCACCTTCTAAAGAAAGATCGTATTCTTCTACTTCTTCAGATAGTACGTATGTTTCATCACCGATTTTGTATTCAATACCTTCGGCTTGAGCACCAACAAATTGCTTTCCTGCACCACCAGCTACCATCGCCACTGCTGCTAATGATAGAAATGGGAGGAGAAATATTCTTTTACCTAATTTCATAAAGAGCTCCTTTCGTATTAGATAAATGGTGTTTTAGATGTGGGTTCTAAAACTAGTGTTTATTTTTTTATTTCAAATAGTCTGGCTTGAAAATCTTTTTCAAGTTTAAGGACTGTTTGATATAAACCTTTTTGAGAAATGATTCCGCGATTATAAGAATCATCTTTCGGGAAAACCACTTTAACGTCTTTCGCGTTAACCACATAAGTGTTTTCCCCGCCTGCTAAATGCCATACAGCAAGAAGCGATTTGTCTTCAAATTCTAATTCCTGGACGATTATCCCCTCCTTTTTAAAATAATTATTTGATTCATTGATAACCGGGTTCGATTTAGCAATGAAATTAAAATATTTGTGATATAAATCGATGGCTTCTTTAGTGAGTTCTAAATTCTTTTTATCTGCAGCATTTAATCTTCCGCTCAAATACATTCTTCCCATAAAGGCGTTCACTAAAGAGAAGATGGTGCTTTCTCCATCGAGTTGTGATTGGATATATTCCTTAGTCGGAAAGGTCTTCTCGTTAAAATCTAATTTAAATGGATATATAACTGACCAAACACCTAATTGTTCTGGGAGGACATTAACGAGGGAACCTTTGATAATTGATGGATAACGGATGTAATCTTCACAATCGGAAAAGCTTTGAATAAAAGTATTCTCATGTAATAATTCGTCGGATCTCATCGCTCCAGAAGCACAGTTCTCAATGATTAAACCCTTGCATTTTTCTTTGATTTCTTTATAAAGGGTAGAAACACCATCAATATATTCTTCTAATCCGAAAATCTTTCCCCCTTTAGATGAATCGCAACCATAAAAACTGCTATTATAATCGTTTTTGATATAGCGGATTCCCATTTTGTAATACTTATAAACTTTGTTGACGAGATATTCTCTTACTTCTTTATTTCTCACATCGAAAAAATAACGGTTTTTCTCAAGTATCCTCTTGCCATCGAGATGTAAAAACCACGATTCTTCTCTTCTTGCCGCGATAGAATTTTGTGTACATGCTTCAAGTTCAAACCATAGACCGAATTTAAGATCATTGCTTCTCGCGTGGTTGATTATTCCTTCTAGGCCAAATCCGATAAATAGATCATCGTTCTTTTCCCAATCACCTAAAACGCCAAACCAATCACTTTCGTTATTAACTTTATACCAACCAGAATCCATGCAATAAACATCGACACCTAGTTCACTAGTCTTATCGATTAAAGGAATGGTGTTTTTGCTATTTGGTTTAGCCCATAAGCAATTCATATAATCGTTAAATATGACTAGATTTTGATTCTTTTCTCTTTTGCTTCTTTTATATTCATTAATGTTCTTTAAACTTTCGGTAATATCTTTGCCGATAGAAAAAACACTGTTTATGGATTGATAGAATTCACCCTCTTCTAAATCCACATAGAAATCACAGGTGTTATAAGCTCCAGTAAACGTAGAGATACTCAATGTCTTATCTTCAAAATATGGTTTACGAATATACGCTAATCGGACTTGCCATCTACCTTTTGGTTCTATTAAAAGAGCAACGGTATTATTGTTATTTCTATCTACGAAGAAAAACGTTGGAAAATATGTTCCTGTGGAATAGGATGTCTCACTTATAAAATCATAATAAGTTTGCGAATCGCGATTATTGACGATGGGTAGATATAATTCATTGAG
>JAEEHE010000040.1 GCA_016280685.1 Caryophanales bacterium | reverse complement strand
GAAAAACTCGAAGCCGAAAGAGCGCAATTAGAATTAAATATCGCGGAATACAAACGTATTCTTTCCGATAGAGCCAATCAATCTGAAATCGTCGTCAAAGAATTATTGGAAGTTAAAGAGAAATTCGGTGATGAAAGAAGAACCGAAATCACTAATAGTGATGCCTCTATCGACGACGAAGATTTAATCCCACAAGAAGATATCGTTATCACCTTATCAAGAGGTGGTTACGTGAAGAGATTATCCGCTGATACATTCAGAGCCCAAAATCGTGGTGGTCGTGGTGTCCGTGGTGCTTCCTTAAATGAAAACGATGTCGTGGATTTAATGATTTATACCAAAACCCATACCGACTTATTATTCTTTACTGATTTAGGTAAAGTTTATCGTATCCGTGGTTATCAAGTTCCCGAATATCAAAGAACTGGTAAAGGCGTTCCTGTGATTAACCTTATCAATATCGAAAAAGGTGAAAACGTGAAATCCATCATCGCTGTTAACGAATATAGAGATGATCGT
This sequence comes from Caryophanales bacterium, assembly GCA_016280685.1. Next base: position 3,246 of record JAEEHE010000040.1, on the reverse strand, counting down.
TTCTTAATGTTCTTCACCACTGAAGGTATTGTGAAACGTACCCCATTAAAGGAATATGAATCCATTCGTCAAAACGGTAAGATCGCTATCACATTACGTGAAGGTGATAACTTACTCAATGTCAAACAAGTGTCCGAACACAACGAATTAGAGCAATTCGCGGATGAAAATGGCGAATTCCACGAAAAACTATTGGTCGGTATCGCTGCCTCTAATGGTAAGATGGTCAACTTCCCAGTCGATGAAGTGAGACCAATGGGTCGTAGTGCTTCTGGTGTTAAAGGTATCGAATTAGGCGAAGGTGCTAGGGTTGTTGGTACCACCGCCAGTTATGAAGGTGACCACATCTTAGTCGTGACCGACAAGGGTTATGGTAAGATGACCAAAGTTATCGATAACGATGGCGAACCAACCTATCGTATTACCAAACGTGGCACAAAAGGTGTTTCTACCTTAAAGGCTTCTGATAAAGTTGGTAACTTAGTCGCAGTTCGTGCGGTTAATTTAGAAGATGACTTAATGGTTATTACCAACGCTGGTATCGTCATTAGAACACCATTAAATCAAATCCGTGTTGCCAGCCGTAACACACAAGGTGTCAAGATTATGAATCTTGAAGGCCGTCAAAAAGTTTCTTCTATCGCGATTGTTCCACATGAAGAACCCGCTGATGAAACTGAACCTGCAGAAGCGGAAGCTGTTGAAGCTGAAGCCAGTGAGCAAGTTTCTAATCCAGAAGAATAATTATGAAAGTTTTGGTTAGTTTCCAACCAAATAAAAAAGCTTCCGAATTTGAGGGTGCCCGGTTAAGAAAAACCATTAAAGGCGCCCTCGAAATGGTGGGAGTAGAATACACCACAAGTATCGTTAATAAACACGATATTGTTCATCTATTGTCTCCAGAAGATGAAAATAAGATAACAGACGCTAAAGAAAATGGTGTTCCAGTGGTCGTTAGCGCTTTATATTGTGAAGATGATCCATTAGCATCATATTTAGACCACAAAACCAAAGATGGTGTAAGGACCACAGAATTAACAAACAAAGCTTTAAGATTTTTAAATAAAGCCGACTTGGTTCTTGTCCCCTCCGCAAAAGCGAGAGAATTTCTCGTTGATAGTGGTGTGACATCTGATATCTCCATCATGCTTCCTGGAATCAATCTATCGAGATTTAATTTCTCTAGAGAAGATGAAAAAGAATTGTTCTACCGCTATTTCCGCGCTGATCCAAAGAAGAAATTAGTAATTGGATTAGGCGAATACGATATGACAATGGATGGTATTAATTCGTTTATTAACGCAGCGAAGATATGCCCGGATGCTTTGTTCTATTATATTGGAAGAGAAACTATCCCAGGAGTTTATAACTCCTTAAAGATTAAGAAAATGATGTTCTCGGCTCCGAAGAACTTAAAATTTATTACCATTGTTCCGGATGACATTTATAGAAGTGCTTTATTAAATGCTTCCTTATTTGTAATTCCGGGATATAAGACTGCTGGTGTTACCAGCATTGTTGATGCGATGGCGGCTAAATGCCAGATTATCGCTCGTAAGCAAGCGGTATTCCCCGACATCTTAGTGGATGGTAAAACCGCTTATCTCGGTGAATTCTCGGAAACAATTACATCATTAATTAAAGATTATTTAGAAGAGAAAATAAAACCTACAACTGAAGAAGCGTACTCTTATATTTCTAAGAGTAATCTAAGAGCGACAGGCGAACAGTTAAAGTGGTTTTATATAGAAAGAATCAACATTAAGAAATTGATTCAGTAAGGAGAATTATATGTTAGATATTAATCTCATTCGTGAAAATCCTGAAAAGGTCAAAGAGTCACTCAAAAAGAAACTTTGGGATGCTGACTTTACCGAATTACTTCTTTGGGACAAACAAAGAAAAGAGTTAATTCAAGTTGTCGAAGGCAATAAAGCGGAGATGAACGCTTTATCCGCAAGTGTTCCACAAGCGAAGAAAAATGGTGAAGATGTCTCCAAAATCTTCGCAAAAGTGAAAGAAATCGCTAAAAATAATGCAGAAAACGATGCAAAACTTAAAGAATTAGATCAAAAGATTTTTGATTTCTTAAGTGTTTTACCAAACTTACCTGATGATGATTTATTAGGTGGTGGAAAAGAAAATAATAAGCCAATTAAGGTTGTTGGCAAGAAACCAGAATTCTCATTCAAGATGAAAGACCATGTCGAATTAGCGGAATCCTTGGGTTTAGTTGATTATCAACGTGGTAGCAAGATTGCCGGTCGTGGTAGTTGGATCTACACAAACTTAGGTGCGAGACTTGAATGGGCTTTGTTGAACTTCTTCATGAGCGAACACTTAAAAGATGGATATGAATTTATCCTACCACCTCACTTACTAAATGAAGAATCCGGATTTGTTGCGGGTCAATTCCCCAAATTTAAAGAAGATGTTTTCTGGTTAGAGGGTTTAGAACCAAAAAGATTCTTATTACCTACTGCGGAAACAGCTTTAGTGAATATTTATAGAAATGAAATTTTATCTGAAGATGATTTACCAAAGAAATTCTTCGCTTATACACCCTGCTACCGTCGTGAAGCCGGTAGCTATCGTACTGAAGAAAGAGGCATGATCCGTGGTTACCAATTCGATAAAGTCGAAATGGTGCAATACACCAAACCAGAAGATAGCGATGCTGCCTTCGAAGAATTAGTGAATAAAGCCGCTAGTTTAGTGGAAAAACTCGGATTACATTTCCAAATTAGTAAATTAGCCGCTGGCGATATCTCTCATTCTATGGCGAGAACTTATGATATCGAAGTTTACATTCCAAGTATTGGTATCTATAAAGAAGTTTCATCCGCTTCTAACGCTCGTGATTATCAAGCGAGAAGAGGCATGATGCGTTATAGAGACAAGGCCACTGGTAAGACAAGATACTTACACACACTTAATGCTTCTGGCTTAGCCACAAGTAGAGTGTTCCCTGCCATTCTTGAACAATATCAACAAGAAGACGGTTCAGTTTTAGTGCCTGAAGTACTACAACCATTCATGGGTGGTATTAAGGTGCTTAAACCAATCAAGAAATAAGACGAAAGAGGAGAGCAATCTCCTTTTTCTTTTGTCTATATCGCTAATATATTTATTAAAAAATATCTCTGTGATATAATTACTCCGCCATCGCGATGGGCATCTACGAACCAGGTCAGGACAGGAATGTAGCAGCCTTAAGTTGTTTGTTCATGTGCGGTGGTTTGTTGT
>JAEEHE010000039.1 GCA_016280685.1 Caryophanales bacterium | reverse complement strand
TTGATGTCACCACAGGAATTAGAAACTGAGAATGCGCATTATTTTACACATACATTCTCATTCATTAATTATATTAATGCTTTTGACGCTTTAAAGACGGAAGTCAGCAAAGATTGGTACTGGTTATTCCCATCCGGCAAAGGCAATTATTGGTTCATGTTATTCAATTCTTTGTGGTTCTCTTTAGGCTCCACGATTATGAAACTCATCTCCACAATATGCTTTGCTTATGTCATTGCGAGATATCGTTTCCCAGGTCGTAAGTTCCTCTATTTCTTTGTCATTATTCAAATGATGCTTCCGACCTATGGACATGTCGCTGCTAACTATAAATTATTATCAGGCCTCGGATTAGTGGATTCACCTTTATTCTTACTAGCGATGGGTGCCGGACATGGTATGTACTTCCTCATCTGTCATAGTTATTTCGAATCTTTACCAACCGCTTATGAAGAAAGCGCGAGAATTGATGGTAGTGGTTATTTCCGCTCCTTTATGCAGATTATGCTTCCGTTAGCGAAACCGATTATTGTTTGTGTCGGTTTATTGACCTTTATCTCCTGCTGGAATGACTACACTACAACATTATTATATTTACCACACTGGAGAACTTTGACATCAGCATTATTCTCCTATAGTGAGATTACAATGCATTCATCAAAAGGATCAATTCCAGTGTATTTTGCGGGTATTATTGTTTCCGCAATCCCAATTTTAGTACTCTATATTGTCTTTAATAAAGCTTTGATGTCTAACATGACTATCGGTGGAATTAAAGGATAATCAATAAAAGAAAGAAGGATTTATTTATGAAAAAAAGAGCGATGTTCTGTTTAAGCTTAGCGATGCTTACCGGTCTTACTGGATGCACGAAAAGCCAAGTGAATAATGATGTGGAAGATAACACCAATTTAAAGATTATTATTTTAAATCGTGGTTATGGCACAGAATGGGTCAAAGAAATGGCTAAAACCTATATGGCGGATCACGAAGGTGTCAATGTCACTATTGAAAGTAGCGATTCCACTGATTACATTACCCAGACATTGAATTCCGGTAAAAAATATAACGACTTCGATTTATATTTCGACGTCAGTGAATTACAAAGTGCTGCTTTACAAAGCACTTACGCTAGTAAAGATGGTGGTTTGCTTTCTCTTGATGAATTATATAACACGACCGTTCCTGGAGAAGCAGTGAAGTATGGTGAAAAAATGAACGCCACAGTTCGTAATGAATTAAATGTTAATGGTCATTACTATACTTCCTCTTGGGCACAATCAACATTAGGTATTTATTACAATAAAACCGTTTTAGATAAAGTCCTTGGTACTTATGAAATTCCTCGTACTTCTAAAGAATTAACAGACTTGGGTAAAAGCTTTGTTAGTAAAGGTAACGCTAATAAATACTTGCTCTTTATTAAGAATTTAGACCTTGTCTCTCGCACAATGTTCCTCGGTTGGTGGGCGCAATATGAAGGTATTGAATCATATGAGAATTTTACTCAAGGCCGCTATGTCGATGATATGACTGGTCAAACCTATGGTAATGATGTGCGTATTTATGCTCAACAAGGACGTTTAGAAGCCTTAAAAGCGATTGAACCACTCACTAGATTAGATGGTGATAAACTCGGTTATCAATACGCCGCTACGACACAATCAACATATTTCAAATCTATTCAAACCCAATTCTATAATCCCAATGAGAATTTTGCTTTATATCCATGCGGTGACTGGCTGATTGAAGAATCAGGTACTGATAGTCAATCCAATGTGAAGATGATGAAACTTCCTGTTATCTCTTCTATTATTGATGTCCTTCCTAAACATAGTATTGCTGATGATGCAATATTAAGCGCGGTGGTTAAAGCGATTGATGAAGGCGAAACTAGTTACGCTGGTGTTGACGCTGAAGATTTTAGTAGAGTCAAAGAAGCGAGATTAGTTTCTCCATCTATGGCTAACTTCCACATTTCCTTTATCCCTGCTTACGCTAATGCGAGAAAATTAGCGGTTGATTTCTTATTACAAATGGCCACTGATAAATATATCAATATTTATAAAAAGAAAGTTAACGGTGGATTCTTACCATTTAATTATTCTTATAATGACAGCGATTTAAGCGAAGCGGAAAAGAGTGTTTATGAAGTAAGCAATAACGCTAGCTTTATCTTCTATAGTAAGAAGAGCCCCTTATTCTATTTAGGTAATGCTCTATATTATAGCTTAGCGCAAGCTTCTGGTTATACGATTGAAGAATCTTTAAATGTTGGTAGCAGTACCAAAAAGATTTATCAAACGGCAGAACAATATTATCAAGCTTTCCTCACATTTTACGAAGGCGATAATTGGCAAAATAAAGTTCTTTCTAAACTCAGTTAATAAGGGTCAGATATGAAGATTAGATATTGGAAAATTTCTTTATTATCATTCCTTGTCCTCACCGGATGCTCTAATGCTAAAATTAGCATTCAGGGTCCAGTTAATGTTTGGTGTGCCTCCGCAGTGAGCAAAATCATGCGTGAAGAAGTGGTGAAAGATACTAGCCAAAAGATGATGAAAATCTTAATGGCAAAAAACGAAACTGAAGGGGCGCAGTTGATGCTCCGTTCCAGTAAAGATATTAAAGCCTATGATGTCGAAGTCACCGACTTAATCTCCAAAGACTTTAATAATATTAT
>JAEEHE010000038.1 GCA_016280685.1 Caryophanales bacterium | reverse complement strand
TATTTCAATTTCTATTATTCTGGTCACGATGCGACAGTCTTAGTTCGTGTCCTCGACTACGATGGTGAATATTGGCATAAACAAGTGCAAATCTCCAATAATTCCAAGCAAACTGTCTTAATTAAATACGATGAATTTGAACTAAGAACTGCCGGTACGAACATCTTTAATCGTGTCTTTGACTGGCAGCATATCAGATATTTTGAAATCGTTTTCGAAAGAACATTTGGTGATGGTATTTGCTTATTCTCCAACATCAAAGGTGTCAAATATGATGACTATAAAGATATGTTCATTCAAAAGATGGACTTCCATTTAACCGATCCTGCTGATTGGACTTATGAGAACTTCAATTTTGAAAAGACTATTTCCGAAGATGGTAGTCAAATCACTTTAGGCTATCCTGCAAGAACAGCGGAAAATCCTAATGGCTTCTCCGGTTATGGTTTCCAAAATGTCAATGTTTATAAATATTTAGTCAATGGTGACGCTTTAAGGATGCAGATTAAATATACTGGCACCTCATCCAATGCGATGTTCTATTTTAGAATCTTAGAAGAAGATAACGATAGGTGGCAGTTTAAGATTCCCTTCTCTTATTTCATCAAAGATGACTTTAAAGAATTAATCATTCCTCTAAAAGCTTTCCAAAGAACTGACTATATGACGGGTGATGGTGCGAAACAGTTCTATTTCATCCAAAAATTCAATGTCGGTTTAGCGGATAACTATTCCTCTGGTACATTAACCATTAAAGATTTAGAAGTCATTAGAATTGATGATATCGTTGAATCTCGTAAACGTGTTGTTCCCGCGAATGGTTGTATCGAAGACTTCAATAATTACGATATCTACACACAAATCTATTATTACTGGGAACAAAGCACAGTGAATAAAGATGAAGCGATGAAATTAGACACCATCCATAAGACCGGTGGCAATTCCAATCCTTATTGTGCGGAATTCGATTATAAAGCCGATATGGAACAAGCGGTCTATCAACTCTATATGGATACATCCGCAGTCGTGGGTAAGAACGCTTTATCCTTATGGTTAAAAGATGCTTCTGTGAAAGCGGATGACCCAGTTATCAGCTATCTCAAAGATGAAGATGTCACCGCAGAGATGACCATTCAATTAACGATGGATACCGGTGAATGGTACCGTTACACAATCGAGAAAGTGAAGAAAGAATGGTATAACTATACGATTAAATTCTCCGACTTCACCTTATTCAATGAGATGGATTTATTCGATGATCCTAATCCACTCGATAGCAGTCATATTATCCATATGGCCTTTGGCTTTAGATATCTCTATTTCGATAGACAAGGCAATCACCATCCAACTTATGCGATCGCTAACCCTGTTTATATCGATGAAATCTATTTCACTAACGCGAGTAGCACTAGTGTGGTAGAAATTCCTGGCACTTTAAAACCAGACACCGATAACGAAGACTTAGTGACCATTGAAACGATGGAAGATTATGCTTCCACTGAAGAGATCTTTGGATGGTGGAGCTATGGCTATGAAAAAGAATATAATTCTATGGAATTAGCTAATGACGTCTCCTCTATCGGTGGACAAAAATCCATCAAGATGCACTATAAAGGTGCGGATAGTGTTTCTTATTACCGTGCGACTATCTTCGCTGGCAATGTGACCGCTAGAGGCTTCACCTTAGATATTAAGGGTGATGGTAAAGCGGTGGTCTATTTGAATATGAACTGGAGAAGTGGCTCCACCCTTTATAAGATGCGTTATGAAATCAAGAATATTCCGACTTCTTGGACTCATTACGAGATTGGTTTCTCCATGTTTAAAGATATCAATGGCTCTAGTAAGTCCATCATGTTAGATACCGCTAGAGGCATCGAATCTGTTTCCTTTGGTATCGTCAATAGCGATAATAGCGCCAGCGACATCTACGTCGATAACTTAAGACTCATGAAAGAAATCGATTACGATGATGTCAATGTCCGAGCGATTAATTAGGAGGTCATGTTATGAGATTAACAAAATATCCCAAAAATCCGCTTTTAAAACCTAACCCCCAAAACCAATGGGAAGAATTATGCGTTTTAAATCCCGCGGCTATCTATAACGAAGAAGATCAAACCTTCTACATGATTTATCGTGCGGCAGGAAATGATAAAACTCACCTCATTCATTTAGGTTTGGCCACTAGTAAAGATGGAATTAACTTTGTGAGAGAAAGTGATGCTCCTTTATTAAGCGGTGATCCAAATGGTTTAGACGCCGGTGGATGTGAAGATCCAAGAGTGGTGAAAATGGGCGATTATTTCTATCTCACCTATGCTTCTCGTCCTTTCCCTCCTGGACAATATTGGCGAGAAGACAAACAATATTTTGGTTTTAAACCGGAATATGGACCGAAAGTTCTCGTCTGGAACAATACTTTAACGCATTTAGCGATTTCGAAAGATTTAAGAAAATGGAAGAAATTAGGGCCAATTACCGACGCTCACTTTGATGACCGCGATGTCATCATCTTCCCGGAAAAGATAAACGATAAATTCTATATGCTCTCTCGTGGCATGGAAAGATGTGGAGAGGGATATGAGAATGAAAACCCAGCGATTTGGTTATCATCTAGTGATGATTTATTACACTGGGATAATTACAAATTATTAATGAAAGGGGAAACCGATTGGGAAGATAAGAAGATCGGCGTGGGAACCCCACCCATTAAGACTAAAGATGGTTGGTTAGTTCTCTACCATGGTGTCGCTAAAAAAGATGATGCCTATCGTGTCGGTGCCATTCTTCTCGATTTAAAAGATCCTTTCAAGATTATTGCTAGAACCAAAGATTTCATCATGGAACCGGAAGAAGAATATGAAACTAATGGTTATTATAACGGCTGTGTTTTTCCCACTGCAGTTGTACCAAAAGATGGAACTCTCTTCATCTATTATGGTTCTGGTGATAAAGTCGTCTGCTTAGCGACATGTAACGAAGAAGAACTTCTGAAATATTTAAAGGAGGAGTGCCATGAATAAGAAAACTCATCTCTTAATATCCTTAGGATTAGCCCTCTCTTGCGCTTCGGCTTTATTGATTAACACCCGTATTTTAAATACGAAAGCTATTGAAGGTGGAAGTTATTACGTTGATTTCTTCAACAATTATTTAAGACAGGATTTCACCCTCTCTAATGGTACGACTGGTAAAGGTAATAACATTATTTATAAAACTGTTCAGGTCAATGCGAATAGTTTAGTGAATAAACCAGAAGATCCCACGAGAAAGAATTATGATTTCCTCGGTTGGTATTTAGAAGAAGCATGCGAAAATGCTTGGGATTTTAACGCTGATAAAGTGACCAAAAATACCAGATTATTCGCCAAATGGGCTTATTCAACAGAACAAGAAGATGGAGAACCTATCTATACACCTCCATCCACAGTCTTAGAAGAAAGTGCATCAAGTAGTTACATCATTGATTCGGTGATGTATTTCCCAGTCACTAATAATGAAGTCAAACTCCCAAGAGCCGCTTTAGCGAAATTAGCGGGAAATAGTGATAATGTCCTTCCCTTTATGGAATATCGTGTGAAATCTAGCAAGACTATCTCTGCCACTTATAGCGATAACAAAATCATTATTAATTGCAGTGGTGAAACTAGAGAAATCGCTGTTAAAGATGACACAATTAGCTACACATTAAGCAATTCTTCTTATGAAGATAAAGCCAAGAAATATGAGGCTAAAGCTTTAGAAGAAGAGAATTATCACGTCATGTTAGCAGGTTCCTCCTCTATCGAATTCTGGACCTCTTCCAAAGAAGATTTAGATCCAATCATCAGTTATAACCACGGTATCGGTGGCACCACAATAGAAGAATGGGATGAATGTCTCAATCAAAGATTAGTGTTCCCTGCTAAACCGAAGATGGTGGTCTATTATGTCGGCATTAATAACGTCATCAATTCTAAAGAATCTTCCACGGTGATTTGGAATAAGTTAGAAGCTTTCTTAAATCACACCCATGAAGCTTTACCGAATACTCAGGTGCAATATATTATGATGAACCGCATTCCTGGTTTTACTTCTTATTTCAGCGTGATTGATAACGTCAATAGCAAAGTCACAGAATTCCAAAGAAATAATTCTTGGTTAACTTTAATTAATCCCGGTACCGCTTTACTAAAGAAAAACGGTATTCCTAATGCTGCTTACTTTAGAACTGATGGTTTACACTTATCACTCTACGGTTATGTCGTTTGGGGTGGCATTGTTAAAAAATCCATCGTGGAAGGATTAGAAAGACTTTAATTATGTATTACCGTGTTGATGTTAGAGAGGAATATAAACGAGCGAAATCTCTTTACTTAAGATGCTCTTTATTATTCTCTCTAGTGTTCACCGCGGTGATTATCGGAGTGGTTCTCTTAGTGGTTTTCTCTAAGGAGCAATTCCTTATCAACTTCATATTTGCTTCCTTAATCAGTGTTTTATTTATTTGGGGAGCAATCTATTTCTTCACAAATATTTATACAGAAATTAACGCAAAATACCGCTATTTCAAGGGATATGAAGCCGGATTAAAGAGTAAAGAAGAAGTAGTGTTTATCAAAAAAGAAGAGGAATTAACATATGTGAATGGCCTATATGTCTATCCTCTCTTAGTGAGATTTATCTCCGGTATCACTGAGACGGAGAAAATCATCTACATCTATCAAGATGATGTTAAATTCGTAGAAGGTGATAAATTAACGATTACCACCTATCAACGAATTCTCATCGAAGCGGAGAAACATCAATGAACGCTTTGAAAAAGAACAAGATTAAAACGGTGATGAAATACACCTGGCCATTCTATCTCATCTCCGCGATATTGATCGTCTTAGGATTATATTTTATCTTCCGCTTAATCCATAAAGTGCCTGATTATAAGACATTAACTCTATTTATTTCAGGAGAAGTGAAAGACGAAAAGAAATTAAGAGATGATTTATTAGAGAGGTTTAGTGATAAAGATTTAAGAACTGTCTCTTGTATCTCCGCAAATCCTAGTGATGGTAGTTATTATACGAAACTATCTGTCGCGGGATATAATTCCGCGGATATATTAATTATTCCGACATCGACCTTAGATAATCTCAATGTTTCCGCCTTCGCTTTAGAAATAAATGAAGAGATGGTGAATAACTATTATCAAGGTATGAGTTTCTATCAAGAAAAAGATATCAACTACGGTATCAAAATCGATAAGGAAAAAGTTAGAGATTATATGTCTTTAGTGAATGAAGATTGTTATCTCTTCTTAAATGGTAAAAGTGTCAACACCGGTAAATATTCTAAGAAAGCTATAGTGGAACACGATAACGCCTTACAAATTGTGAAAGAATGGGGAATGTAATGTTTAAAAGAAAAGAAAAACACATTACCGACATGGATGCTAAAAGAAGTCTTCCCACGAATCGGAAAGAAGTGTTTTTCGATTTATTAAAGCATCGCAAGATGACTTTATTTGCTTTATCTTCTTTTACCTTTATGTTCTTTATTCCTTTAGCGGTCGATTTATTCTATTTCAACTTTTTAGAATCGGTGGCGATGGCTAACGATAAGAACGAATATCTCTTCTCTTTAATCTTCTATTCGATGATTATCATGCTTCCTTGTATGCTCATCGGATTACTAGGATTTGCCGGCGCGTTTAATGTCGCAAAGAAATTAGTGTGGCAAGAAGGTATTTCTATACCTTTAGATTTCTTTCAAGGCATCAAAGAGAACTGGTTAAGAGCCTTAATCAACGGTTTAGTATTCGGCATCGTTTTATTTGCTTTCGTCGTGGGAGGGAGCTATTTTCTAATCTTTTCTAACGTCGAACCAGTCTGGTCTGGCATCGGTATCGGTGCGGCCATCTTATTCTTATTACTATTAGGCATGGTAACCGTCTTGAATTTCACCCAAGATGCCTATTATAAAAATGGTTTCCATTTTACTTTTAGAAATTCCTTCTTCTTATTAGCGTTACTCAATTGGAAGATTTTTGTGGTCTATTTATTAAGCACAGGTGTAGTTATCGCCTTATGTTGCCTTAATATGGTGACCTTAGCGATTGGATTATTCTTATTCGCTATCCTCAATAGTGTGGTTATCGTCTTATACACACTGATATCCCATGCGGGATTTGATAAATATATTAATGCAGAACATTACCCTGACATGGTTGGCAAGGGTTTATATAAAGTAGAAACTGTAAACGAAGAACAAAAGGAGGCTTAGTTTATGGCAGATGTGACATTAAAACACGTATACAAGGTTTATGATGGTGGAGTTCGTGCGGTCAACGATTTCAACTTAGAAATCAAAGACAAGGAATTCGTCGTTTTCGTCGGACCATCAGGATGTGGCAAATCCACCACTTTAAGAATGATCGCGGGCTTAGAAGAAATTACCGCTGGCCAATTATTCATCGATGGCGAACTAATGAACGAAGTGGAACCGAAGAATAGAGATATCGCGATGGTCTTCCAATCCTACGCGTTATATCCTCATATGACCGTCTATGAGAATATGGCCTTTGGTTTAAAACTCAGACACACTCCAAAAGATGAGATCGATAGAAGGGTGAAAGCCGCTGCAGAAATCTTAGAGATTTCGGAATTATTATCCCGTAAACCGAAAGCCTTATCCGGTGGTCAAAGACAGCGTGTTGCATTAGGTCGTACGATTGTCAGAGATCCGAAAGTCTTCCTCCTTGATGAACCATTATCTAACTTAGACGCGAAACTCCGTGTCTCTATGAGAAGTGAAATCACTAAATTACATGATAGATTACAGACGACCTTTATCTATGTCACTCATGACCAAACTGAAGCTATGACCATGGGCAATCGTATCGTCGTTATGAAAGATGGTTTTATCCAACAAGCGGATACACCAATTTCCTTATTCGAAGATCCTTCTAATTTATTCGTCGCGACTTTCTTGGGTTCACCACAGATGAACATCGTGGAAGCGGAATTATTCTTAGAAGGTAAGACTTTAAAAGCGAGACTTAACGAATGTGATGATATGATTGTCACCTTCCCCGATATCAAAGCCAAAGAATTAGCGAATAAGAAATATATCGGTGAGAAAGTCTTATTAGGTATTAGACCAGAACATGTTACAGCAGAAAAAGGTAATCTTCCTGCTTTCGTAGAAGTCGTGGAACATCTCGGTGATGAATCGATTATTTATACGAAGATGACCAATCGTAAAGATCCTTTCATCATTAAGACACCATTCAATTCGAGAATTCGTTCTAATCAAGATACCAAAATCGAATTTGATATGAGTCATGTTTATCTTTTCGATTATTCCACTCATAAAGCGATTATGGGCATCCCTCATGAAGATGAGATTCCGGTTTCTATTAATGGCAACCAAATGGTGATGGGTGAACAGAATTTAGAATTAGATGATGAATTCGTTTCTCACCTCTTAGATAGTGCTTTTGAAGAAGGTGTTTGTGTCGGTATTAAACCTGATTACATCTCCTTTGAAGAACAACCAAATTCCTTGAAAATCACTGCAAAATTAGAATTTATTGACCAAAAAACCGATTATCAAGCCGTTTTCTTCTCCATTAAAGGTATCGATGGATACTTTGCGATGAAAGTGAAAAATGATGAAGAAGTGAAGCTCAATAAAGAAGTGGAATTATATCTCCCATATCAGAGAATCACTGTCTACGATAAGGATTTGAATAAGGCTAATTCTCGTGAAAAAGTGTTCCCCAATGAGACTGTCGCTCACGTGGTAAATAATGGTGACCAATTAATCATCAAAACCGAAGCGGGAACCTTCATCTATCCGAACAATAACGAATATCAAGATGGCACTTATTTCTTTAGACTAAAACAGGATAAATTAATGCCGATCTTCAATAAGAAGATGATGAAGAAAGGTGACTATGAAAATCCCGTTATTGAAGGACATAAAAACGTCATCCAAGTATCAGCATATGATGAAGATGTCTTAGGCAATAAAGTCCTCGCTTATGTAGCGGTTAAAGGATTTGAGAATTATGTCTCATTAGCCTTCTTAAATAACTTCTCGGTTTATAAGATGCCAAAATTCTCCGTCTATATTCCCGATGATGGATTTACACTAATCCCATTACAATAAAAGTGAGAACGCTTCCTCAAAAAGGGGAAGTGTTTTTCTTGTACCGAATAAATCTCACCTTAAAAAGACATTAAAAATAATATTCAATATATTTTTGTTTTCCTTTATAATTGATTTGCTACATTTATGGGAAACAGAATTAAAAAAATTAAAATTGCTTCATTTATTATCATCCTTACGGAGATACTTTTCATCGCTATATTTATCGCGATGTATTTCACTAATTTGTTCGGTTTGAAAGATAATATTCAACCACAATGGGTCTTATTAGGCTCCTCCATCTTAGTGTTCCTTGATTGTATCTATGTGTGGGTGATTTCTATGTCCATTGCCTCTTTGAGACACAAGACTGATTTACACGCTGCCGAAGTCATCGGTAGTGATGTTCAAGAAGCTTATAACTTCGCGATGATCGGTTTAGCGGTCACCGATAAAGATGATAATGTCTTATGGACCAATGATTTATTCAAATCTCGTCACATCGACATCATCGATAACAACATCTTAGAATGGCAACCTGAATTAGCTCCTCTTAAAGATTCTTCCAATATCTCCGGTGATAAAACTGTGAAGATTTTCACCAATACGAGAACTTACGAAGTTAAACTTCTTTTAGAAGCGGGTTTATGGATTTTTAAAGATGTCACCGATTATGAAGAAATCTTTAATTTCTCTAAAGAACAAGCTCCTGTTGTCGGTATCTTAATGATTGATAACTATAACGATGTCGTCCGTGGTGATGATGACTTTAACGACGTTGCCACAAAAGTGAAAAACGAAATCTTCAATTACTGCAATAAATACGGCGTTCTCATCAGAAGAATTAAAAATGATAGTTATTCCATGCTTTGTAACTACAAGAATTACTGCCGTATGCATGATGACCATTTCTCCATCATCGACACAGTAAGAGGATTATCCAATGTCACCGATATTCCTTTAACTCTTTCTATCGGTTTAGCGAGAGAATTCCCTGATGTCATTAAATTAAACGATTTAGCGAATGAAGCTTTAGACATCGCTATGTCACGTGGTGGTGACCAAGTCTGTGTCGCTGTCTATGGTAGTGAAATGGAATTCTATGGTGGCAAGAGTGAAGCACAAGAAAAACGTAACCGTGTCAAAGACCGTGTTTTAGCTGACTCCTTAATCACCTTAATCAAATCTTCTAGCAGTGTCTTAGTCATGGGTCATGCGATGGCGGACATGGATGCTTTAGGTGCCTGCTTAGGTATCAAAGCTATCGCGAATAGATTACAGAAGAAATGTCGTATCGTTATCGATTTAAAGAATACCGAAGCTAAGACTAGAGCGGCGATTACTTCTTCCTTCTCTAAAGAAGAAGTTGATGATTTGATGATCGCTCCTAACGCTGCTTATGATGTCTTATCTCCGAATACCTTATTAGTGGTCGTCGATGTTCATAAACCATATATGGTTATGGCACCGAAATTATTAGAAAAAGCTTCCAAAGTCGTGGTTATCGACCATCATAGACGTGGTGAAGAATATATCGATTCTCCTGTCTTTAACCATATCGATCCCGCAGCGAGTTCCGCTTCCGAAATCATCAGTGAATTCATCAGATTCTGTTCGATTTCTCCACGTGTGGAAATTCCTCCAATGTATGCGACTATTATGCTTTCCGGTATCTTCCTTGATTCCAACCATTTCAAGAGCAAAGTGACCGGTTTAAGAACATTTGAAGCTTGTACGATTCTTAAAGAATATGGTGCGGATAATTCCTTAGCGGATGACTTATTAAAAGATGACTACGAAGAATATCGTGATGTCACCAGCTTAGTCTCTAATTTAGAGCACCCCGCTTATGGTGTTGTTGCGGTGTTCGCTAACGAAGATAAGATTACTGATGAAGCAACTATTTCTAAAGCCGCTGATGTGTGTATGTCCTTAAAGGGCAACCATGCTTGCTTTGTGTGCGCTCATGTGAGCCCCAAACGTATCAAAGTCTCCGCTCGTAGTGATGGCACAGTTAACGTGCAATTATTAGCGGAAAAACTCGGCGGTGGAGGTCAATTCTCCCGTGCCGCTATCGTCTTTGATGATGCAAAGATCGATGATGTAAAAGATGCTGTTTATAACGTTGTTTTGAAATATTTAAACGAAGCGACTGCGGATGCTAAGAGCCGTAAGTTCGAAGTGATGGAGGAGGAATAATTATGAAAGTCATTTTGCTGAAAGATGTCAAAAAACTCGGTAAGAAAGACCAGACTATTGAAGTTAGCGATGGCTATGCGAATAACTATCTCTTCCCCAATCGTTTAGCGGTGCAAGTCACTAAGACTAGTTCTCAAATTTTAGCGAATCAAAAAGAGAAAGAAAAACAACTCTTTGAAGAAGGGCAAGCTAACGCTAGAGAAGTCGCTAAGAGATTAGAAGATATTACCTTAGAATTCACTCTTAAGAGTGGAACCAATGGCCGTTGCTTTGGTAATATCACCTTTAAACAAATTGAAGAAGCTTTACTCTCTCAATATCAAATCCAAATTGATAAGAGAAAATTCATCGATAAAGGACCCCTTGATACCTTTGGTTTTTACAAACTTAAAATTGAATTATTCAAAGGTGTCTATGGTGTCATCAATGTTCATTTAGGAGAGGAGAAGAAATAATGCCAGACGATAAACAACCTTACAAAAAACCTAGAGGCAATAAAAAGGCATCTTCCGATCTACCATATAATGAAAATGCGGAACAAGCGGTTCTCGGAAGTGCTTTATTAAATAGTGATGCTTTATATACCGTCATCGGTTCTTTAACGGAAGATGATTTCTTTTTAGGTAAGCATCAACTCATCTTTAGAGCGATTTCTCAAGTCTTCTCTCGCGGTATTGAAGTCGATACTTTAACCATTACCGAAGAATTAATTAACATGAAAGAACTCGATAATATCGGTGGTGTTGAATATTTACAAGTCTGTTGTGACTCGATGGTGGCTTTAGCCAACTTAGAATATTACATCTCTATCGTTAATGACCAATCCTGTTTGAGAAGATTACTTATCACCATTAGAGAAATCGATAAGAAATATCACACCGAAGAAATTGAAAGCATCAATAACTTCATCTTAAACAGTGAAGAAATGATTAAGAATGCCACGGAAAAACGCCGCGTTTCTCAATTCAAAGCGACAAAAACCGTCGCTCCCGAAGTGGAGATGCGTATTAGAAATACACACTTTAATCCCGGCGGTGAAGATGACGATGATGTCACAGGTATTACTACCGGATTCCATGGTTTAAATAGACAAACACAAGGTTTCCAAAAATCTAACTTAATCATCTTAGCGGCTCGTCCTGCTGTCGGTAAAACCGCTTTAGCGTTAAACCTCGCTTATCGTGTCGCTACTAAGGCTAAAAGACCAGTGGCGATCTTCTCCTTAGAAATGTCTTCCGAATTATTAGTGCAGCGTTTAATTGCTTCCGAGTCAAATATACCTTTAAAAACATTATCCACTGGCCGTTTAACGGGTGCAGATCGTATCGCTTTGGCGGACGCTGTTAAGCGTGTTGGTGGTGCGCCTATTTATATCGATGATACTCCAGGTAATAAATTAATGGATATCGTCGCTAAGAGCCGTAAATTAGTGGCCACTGAACCAGAACTTGGTTTAATCGTTGTCGACTATTTAGGTTTAGTGGAAACCGCTGCCAAGAGCGATTCCCGTCAAGAAGAAGTCCGTAAGATTTCATTAGCCTTAAAACAATTAGCCCTCGAATTAAAGATTCCTATCTTAGCCTTATCTCAATTATCCCGTGCTGTGGAAAAAGATAAGAGAAAACCACAATTAAGCGACTTACGTGATAGTGGCTCTATCGAACAAGACGCGGACGTCGTTATGCTTATGCACCGTGAAGACTACGGAAAAGATAAGACCGAAGGTAATAAGAAATTTAAAGATATGACCGACGAAGAAAAGAAGAAGATGTCATATGCGCAACAACAGCAGATGTTCGCTCAGAACTTGCCAAATGATGCTTCTTATGTCGAAGTCAATGTTGCGAAGAACAGAAATGGTCAAACCGGACCGGTCCCATTATTCTTCTATAAAGCCGTTGGTAGATTTGATGATCCACCAAAAGACTGGGAAGCGCAGATGAAAGAACTCGCTAACCAAATGGCGACAATCGATTAATATGCATTTTGATATTATCGCCAGTGGTTCCAAAGGAAACACTTCCATATTTATCTATAAGAATACAAGAATCCTCATTGATATGGGGGTTTCTTTTACTACTTTAGAAGAAGGATTAAAAGAAGTGGGATTAACTCCTAAAGATATTACTGCTGCTCTATTTACTCATAATCATAGCGATCATATCTCTGGTATGAGATTCCTATCACCCGATATCATGTATGGTTTAGAAGGGACACTACCTTCTTCATTAAGCCATACTTGTGAGCTATATCAGCCATTTAACATCGGTGATTTTGAAATCATGGCTTTTAAAACTAGTCATGATGCGACTAATCCCTGTGGTTTCCTTTTAAAAGCGGGAGATGAGACTTTAGTTTATATGACCGATACCGGTTGTTTCTTAGAAGAGAATCTTCCATATATCAAGAATCCAACTTATTTAGTGATTGAATCTAATCACGATATCAAGATGTTGTTAGCGACGAAGAGAACTTATGAATTAAAGCAGAGAATTCTCTCTGATATGGGACATCTCTGCAATGAAGATAGTGCGATTGCTACATGCGAGATTATCGGAAAGAACACAAAAGAGATTATCTTGGCCCATCTATCGGAAGAGGCTAATACTCCCGAACTCGCTTTAGCGGCGTATGATAAAATATTCCGTCATTTCGGTTTAGATATTACTAAATATAATGTCAGATGTGCGCATCAAAGAATCCCTTTATTAGGAGGTAATCTTAATGAAGATTAGAATATACGCGATCGGTAAGATTAAAGATGTTTATTTAAAGATGGGTATTGAAGAATATCTGAAGAAGATTAAACCTTACACCGATATTGAAATCATCGAAGTGAAAGATGAATCGATTAGTGAAAATCCTCATGATTCGGAAATTAAGAAAGCTATCGATATCGAAGGTAGTCGCATTATTAAATTATTAAAGAATAATGAATACCTCATCGGTTTAGATTTAAATAAGAAAGAATATACGAGCCCGGAATTCGCTAAATACATTAATGATAAATTAGAGCTTAATGGAGCGAATATCTCCTTTGTCATAGGAGGTTCATATGGTTTATCTGAAGAATTAAAGAACCGTTGTAATGATTCTATATCTCTATCAAAGATGACATTCTTGCATCAGATGACGAGATTAATTTTATTGGAACAAATCTATCGGGCCTTTAAAATAAATAGAAATGAGACTTATCACAAATGAAATACGAAGAATTTAAAGATTTAAAAGAAGTTAAAGATAATAACAATCCCTTCTGCACCCATTATGTTCTCGATAGTGGTGAATCCTTTTATATTGAACCGGTCTTCTATACACAGCTCAAGGGCTTTGAAGAAAGACACACTAAAGAGAATTATCAAAAGATTATTAATCACATGTTAGAACTCGTAAAAAAGAATAAAAAGGTCGTATTTGTGGGAAATTTCGAATTCCCTCAGACGGAAGTGAAAGAACATATCTTCTTAGAAATCACTGATGTCACCGATCCCTTAAAGATATTTGTCGAAGATAAATCACGCGGTTCGGATTACGGAGATTAAAAAAGGTTCTCGAATTGAGAACCATTTTTTTATTGTTGCATGGCTGGACTTAATTGCCTCATGGATAGCCACATTGTTCTTAAGCCCATTAAGACGATGAATCCGATACCGGCAGCAGCGGACCAGACAAATCCGACGATCATGGCGAGAACAGCTGGAGTGAAGCAGATCCAAGCGGCGATCTTTGTGGTAATCCAGAAGTTTAAGTTTCTATTTGGATTACGTTTACCGCGGGTTAATAAGAACATCATTAAGCCCATGAAGATACCTAAGGCGAGGTAGATACCATAATAGATACCTGAGGAAGACCAGAAGGTCACAACCTTTTGTGACTTATAACAGTCATTGAAGATGCCTTTCCAGTTATTTAAGACACCTTTGGTGTAATTGATATCAAATGGATTAGCAGCGACATCTTTAACTTCTAATGTCGCGGTTAATAATTCCATATTCTCGGTGTGTTTCCAATCTAATCCGGAATATGTCGCTGCCGCAGCAGCTTTATTACCGGTCTTGAAGATTTTAGAGAAGACACCTTCTTTATAGAAGAGGAGATAGGAAGGAATGTAATAATCACTGTGGACGTCTTTGTTATATTTCTCGTTAGTGCCGACACCATAATAGACTTTTTCGATATCTTTAATCATCTTGCTAATGGTGTATGCGCCTTTAGAAACTGGTCTATCAGTGTAGTAGATATCTAAGACGTGAGTTTCTAAACCGTTATTGTTAGAGACATAAGAAGCGATAGGAGTTAAATCTTTGCTAATTTGTTCTTCGTTTAATTCCCAAGCATTTTCAATTTTGACGCTGTCTTTATAAGCGAGTAATTGATGATCTTCAACCTTGAGTTCGTACTTATCGGTTTTTAATTGGGTGGTCGCACTCATGAGGGCTTGATCATATCCGTAGACGAATCCACTGACGAAGGAAGCACCATAAGTTTTAGAGGCGTTCACCATAATAGGAATAATAGGTAAGAAATTACCGATGATAAATAAGATGACAGCAATCCACCAGGGAGCGGTTTTAGCGCCCTCAATCGCGGAATCATTTTTAATCAAACTGCCAAATAGTATTTTTAATGTTCTTTTTGTTGTATCTTTCATGTTATAAATTTCCGTTCGTTTCAATATTGTATGTTAAAGATGCCTATTTTTCAAATAGTTTAGGCATGGACTATAGAAAAAATCACATTACTGATTTGCTATGCAAATATAAAATGTTCTTTTATATAGACATAAATATTAGAAATTTTGTTATTAAAAAATTTCATTTGCCTTAATTCGTTAAAATGGTTATAGTTAATGGGCTAGAAATAGCGATATGGGGTCGTATTGGATTCGACAGAGATGCGCTAGGCCTTAATTGCAGCCGTGTGATGACGTTATCATCAAACAAAAAATAACTGACAACAGTTATATGAGAGCTCCTAGAGCTCAAGCACTCTGCTTAGCATAATTGCTCCCGACATAGGGTTCCGGTCTCTTTAGATCGGGCAGAGCATCCTCCAAGGTTTTAGCCTTTCACGCTTGGTCAGGGTGTCATACCAAAAGGATAGGAAATAAGAGTGGAACAGTTACTTTTTTCCGAAACCAAGTTGTTCTCGCGTATGGTAGTGAGTCAATATACGAAAATACGTTAAATCTAAATATTGTCTAAGCTGTAGATATTATTGAAGAGTCATCCCTGGACAGGGTTTCGACACCCTCGGCTCCACCAAATCGAAAATAAGCACCTAATGGTGCTTTTAATTTTATCTAAGAGTAAAGAAAATGCTACTTTAATCATAGTGTGTTTTTTGTTTATAATTAAACAAGATGAAAGATACAGTTGTATTAATCCCGAGTTATGAACCGGATGAATTATTAATCAATACGATTAATGGATTATTGGAAAATGATTTCTCCATCCTTTTAGTGAACGATGGTTCTGGCAAAGAATTCGATCCTATTTTTAATCAAGTGAAAGATAAAGAACATCTCAAATATCTTTCTTATGCAACAAATAAAGGTAAAGGTTATGCGATGAAATATGGTTATAGTCATCTATTAGAGCTATATCCTGATTGTAAATATGTCATCACCGCGGATGGGGATGGACAACACGCTTTAAAAGATATTATGCGTGTCGATGAAGAATTACATAAACATAACCAATTAGCATTTGGTGTTAGACATTTCGGCCGCGATGTTCCTTTTAGAAGCCGTTTCGGCAATGATTTTTCTAAGACCACAAGATCTTTATTAACTAAACAATATATCCAAGATGATCAATGTGGATTAAGAGGATTCCCCATTCGTTATCTCGATGACTTAATTAAAATTAAAGGTAATAGATATGAATATGAGATGAACCAGATGGTGGAGTTCCAATTATCGCATTCTCCGATGTATACATTACCGATTGAAACCATCTATTTAGATAACAATTCTCGTTCTCATTTCTCACCATTTAAAGATACATTTAGAATCCAAACCATTATCTTTTTGCATTCCATTCCAGCATTGATTTGTTTATTGATTCAAATGTTCTTATTAATGTTAGGTTTGCATCATGATGTGATGCCTTTACCGCTTATCACCTCATTAGTGTATCTCTTCTGCTTCTTACTATATTTCTTATTACTCAATATCATCTATCCGACGAGAAGCTTCTTTAGAAGACTGTTTAAAGAATTATTCTTCGCAGGATTAAAGATGAGCACTTGTACTTTATTGTTATTTATCTTTGTTTCATTATTCCATTGGAATATTTATGCGATGGTGGTGATTTCGGTTTTGATATCATCATCTCTTAATGTTTTATTCTCTTGGTTATTAAGAAAGATGTTTCCTTCTTTCTAATAAACATTTTGCCATTATTGTCGCATTTAAGTTTTGTTTTATATCTTTATAATATAAACTTATGAAGATGAAAAAGAAAAAGAACCCTTATCAAGCTCACCTATTTAACTTCAAAAGATTTATATATGACGTTTCAAGATGGTTTGGCTGGCCTCTTTTTCTTTGGTTTCGAGTAAAGAAACAATATGTGAATAAAAAACAAAAACATCATATCAAAGGTGGAGCGATGGTCATCAGCAATCACATCCTCTATTCTGATCCGATGGTTTTGCACTGCACATTTTGGGATCGACGTTTAGATTTTGTCATCACCGATGAAATAACCAGAACAAATAAATTTAAGAAATGGTTATTTACTCATTGGGGATGTATCCCTGTGGATAGGGATCATTTCTCCTTAACTTATTTCCGCGAAATCGTTCAGAGATTAGAAGGAGGAAACTTAATCGCTATCTTCCCAGAAGGTCACGTGAGTTTCGCGAATGAGAATCCGATGTCACCCTTTAAAAGCGGTGCGGTCCTAATGGCCTATCAGGCGAATGTTCCAATCATTCCTGTTTATCGAGAGATAAGAGAGAACATTTGGAAAAGACAAAGAGTCTTAATCGGTGAACCGGTTGATATCAAAAAACAATTCGGGGATAAAATCGGTATGAAAGAAGTCGATGAGATTAGCAAATACCTATTCGAAAAAGAAAATGAATTAAAAGAGATATATCATGAACTCAATAAAGGGAGGAAGAAATGATGAAATATGTCGAGAATGTGTTTAAGAAATACACAGATGAAGAAACACTAAAGAGAATTAAATGTTTTTCCACGATTAAAGAGATGTGGGAAACCTCTGTTAAAGAATTCGGAAAAGAATTAGCGTTAGCCGATCCGAATAGACAATTAACTTATTTAGAGCTTGATGAACAAGTCGCTAAATATCGCGCTGTTTTAGCGGAAAAAGGTATTAAAAAAGGCGATTTTGTTGGTGTTTTTGCTCCTAACACAATCGAATGGGTTAAAGCTTTCTTAGCGGTAGAAACCTTAGGTGGATGTGCGGTTTTATTACCTCCACACCTTCCTGAACAAGCCTTATTTGGCTGTGGGATGAAATTCCAGATGAAAGCGATTATCTATCACCCCGCTTTACAAGAGAAGATTGACGCTTTAAACAAGATGCCACATAAGATGGTCTTAGTGAATGTCATGGAAAGTAGTGATAAGGCTATTCCTGGTGTTGATGTCGAAGAAAAAGATCCTTCCGTCATTATCTTTACTGGTGGCACAACTGGAAAGAGCAAAGGGGCTTTATTAAATCAAAAAGCTTTATGCCGTGGTACCTGTAATGGTTGTTATGGCATCAAAGATGTCTTTAACCAAAGATATCTATTAGTGTTACCACTCACCCATGTCTTCGGTTTAGTGAGAAATCTCTTATGTACATTACAAACCGGTAGCGCTTTATTCTTATGTCAAAACAATAAAGATATGTTTAAAGATATCGCTGTCTTTAGACCGACGATTATGGTCATGGTTCCGGCCTTAGCAGAAATGTGCTTAAACTTATCCAAACAATTTAAGAGAAATATGTTAGGCGATAGTTTAAAAACTATCATCTGTGGTGCTTCAACTGTTCCTCCATATTTAGTGAAAGAATATAAACAATTCAATATCAAATTATTACCGGGTTATGGCTTAACTGAATCCGCAAACTTAGTTTCTGGTAATCCATTAAGCGAATATAAACCCGCTTCCGTCGGTTTCCCTTATCCTGAACAAGAATTAAAAGTCGTGGATGGTGAACTCTGGATTAAAGGCGATAATGTCATGGATTGTTATTATAACGATCCTGAAGAAAACGCTTTAGCGTTCTCCGAAGACGGCTTCTTTAAGACTGGTGACTTAGTGAGATTTGATGATGAAGGTTTCTTATTCATCGTTGGAAGAATTAAAGAGATTATCGTCTTATCTACAGGCGAGAAGATTTCTCCATTTGATTTAGAGAATAAATTTGATGAATTAGATATCATTCAAGACTCTATGGTGTATCTTGACGAAGCGACAAACAGTTTATTCTTACAAGTTTATCCACGTATGTTAGAGATTGCCAAACTCGGTTTAGCTGATCCCGAATCTTATATCCGTGAACAAGTCAATAAAGTGAATAATGCTTTACCATCATTTATGAGAGTGAGCAAAGTCATCATTAGAAAAGAAGACTTCAAGAGAACTCCAGCGATGAAAATCTTAAGAGGAGCCGCGAACATTTTATGAGTAGACAAGAAATCTTTGATAAATTAAAAGAATTATTGAAATTAGCGAATTCATCTTCTCCCGAATTAGTAGAACAATGCGATGAAAATTCCGACTTAAGAAGCGATTTAGGATTAACATCTATCGGTGTTTTATATCTCGCGATTTCTATTGAACAAGAATTCGGTATTGAATTTGAAGGTTCCTCCTTTGATGAATTTTCCAAAGTGAAGGATGTTATCGATTACATCGAACAATCTTTTAAATAATTTCTCTTTTTTATAAAAGAGTAATACAATATTAACGAGGTAATTTTATGAACAAGTATGTTATTTTAGCGGATTCTTGCATGGACTTAAGCAAAGAACAAAGAGCGGAATTCCAAATTGAAAAGCCAGTTCCTGGATCAATCGTCTATCCTGATGGCACAGACCATTTATCCGATATCGACTGGGAAGAAATGTCTTTTGAAGAATTCTATGAAAGAATTGATAAAAAAGAGAATTTCAAAACCGGTTTACCAAACCAATTCTTAATCACTGAAAGAGTGGAAGAATATTTTAAACAAGGTCAAGATGTTCTCGCTGTCACTTTATCAAGTGGTATGTCCGGAACCTATAATTCTTTCTTATTAGTCCAAAGAGATTTAAAAGAAAAATATCCGGAAAGAAAACTATTAGTCGTTGACTCTCGTAGATATAGTGCGGGTATCTCCATCCTCTGTGTTTTAGCCTCTATCAACCGTGATAAAGGCATGAGCATTGATGAAAACTTCCAATACTTAGAAGAAAGAAAAACCAAATTACACCAAGTCGGTATTTTGGATAATTTATACTTCTTACAAAGAAGTGGTCGTATTTCTAAAGCCAAAGCCTTCTTTGGAACGATGGCTGGTGTCAAACCAATGGCGGATTTCTCTAATGAAACCGGTATGCCATGTGTTTTAGGTAATGCGAGAGGCTATAAAGCTTCTTATAGAATCGTCGAAGAATTCTTAAAAGCTTTATTAAGCAAAGAAGAACCACAAGTGATTATGATCACCCATTCTATTAGAGAAGAACAAGCGAACAAATTTGCGGAAATCGCAAAGAATATCGCTCCCGAGGCCAAAGTCATGATTTGCCGTATGGGTCAATCCAATGGCGTGAACGTTGGTCCTGGTTTAGCCGCAGTCTTCTTCTTCTCTGATGAAAGAGTCAGCAAAGATTGCGAAGAAGAAAGAAAATTAATGGGGAGCATTTTAGCTTCTAAATAATTAAATAAATATTTAAATATGGTATTAGCTAATCTAGTCTGGTATCACTGGTTAATTATCGGCATATCCATTTTTGTGGTTGTCTCACTTTTGTTTGGCGTCTGGATTATGGTGGAGACCGCTAGAAGAGTATATCTCCATACTCTATCAAAAAAGATGAGCAAGATCCCTTGGGGAAGAAATTGTTCCGCCCCTGATAATCCCGAACAGATGAAGATGTGGAATGATGGCATCGCTTATATGAAACAATTCCAAGACCAGAAAAAAGATGTCACCATCACCCATGATGGTCTTAAGTTATGCGCGGAGTATTATGACTTAGGTAATAAGAAAACCGCTTTGTTCTTATGCGGTAGATGTGAATGCTTAATGTATGCCTATTTCTACGCAAAACCATATGCAGAAAGCGGCTATAATTTGTTATTTATCGATCAAAGAGCCCATGGTTATAGCGAAGGTCAACTCTCCACAGTCGGTATTAAAGAGAGTGGTGATGTCTTAGCGTGGATGAAATATATCAAAGAAGAATTCCACCAAGATAAATTCGTTATGCACTGCGTCTGCGTCGGTGCCTCTAGTGGCTTATTAGCGGCGACTTCTCCTTTAAATGAGAACTATGTTGAGAAAATTATCGTTGATGGTTGTTTTATCAATTTCTTAGATTCCTATAGACGTCATTATGTCGATTTAGGACATAAAGTATTTCCGGTTTTCTATCTCATTTGGATGTGGTTCAAGATTTATACAGGGGTC
>JAEEHE010000037.1 GCA_016280685.1 Caryophanales bacterium | reverse complement strand
GGGAATTATCACCTGCTAATCGTATTACATACGGAAGTTATAATAGTTCCACAAATAAAATAAGCAATTATCAATACGGTTCTAATTCAAGTCCGAAAAATGATCCCTACGTTCATTCCTTATATACGAATAGAAATGTTACTAATCAAGCAAAAGCTTGGGGCGATCACACTCAAAACAATTGGGGCATTAATAGAGAACATTTATGGCCGAAATCTCAAGGCTTTGCTTCTGAAGGCGATGGTGGCGCGAGAGGTGACCCGATGCACCTATGGTCTGGCAACGGTTATGTGAATAATGTCCATAGTAATTATGCTTATGGCTATGTGGGCAGTATTACCACAAATTGTGGAAACACCTATTCTTATGTTTCTGGCAATTATTTAGGCTCATCCAGGTCTTTAGGCTACGGCACAGTCTTTGAACCACAAGATAGTGATAAAGGAGATATTGCTAGAGCGATGTTTTATATGGCCGCTCGATATAACAATATCGCTGGTAACGATAATAACATTAATCAAGACAACCCTAATTTAACTCTCGATGACAGTGTTGATAGAGTGAATACTGATTCGACCGCCACCAATGCAATTAGTTTAGGCATTCTTCATGACTTATTAGAATGGCACAAACAAGACCCGGTTGATGAATATGAAATTCATAGAAACAATTTACTTTATGTAAATTACACTAATAACCGTAACCCCTTTATTGATTTCCCAGAATGGGCTGATTACATTTGGGGAACTCCAGAAAGTAATATGTCATATAGCGATCCGACTGGTTCCGCTAGTCCGAGTAGCGATACGATTAATGGTTATAATACCGCGACCGTACCGACCTCCATTACTTTAAGTGAATCTTCAATCACCATTGAAAAAGGAACTAGTTATTCTATTTCCGTTAGTAGTGTTGTTCCTTCTAATGCTTCAAAATCAGTGACATGGTCTACTTCTAATAGTAGTGTCGCTACCGTTAGTGGTGGAACCATTACAGCGGTTAATGCTGGTAGTGCAACAATTACTGCTACATCCACATTGAATAGCAGTGTTAAAGCTACTGTTAGTGTTACTGTTATCGAACCAGTCCAGCCAGTCACAGGATGGCCATATGTTGATGGTATTGCTTATAAGTATTATATGAATGTTAATTCTAATAAGAATTACTTTAATGGTAATACATCAAGTAGTTATTCCTATTATGGCGCGACATCTACTACATATAACAATGGTGTCTATATCTACTTTGAAAACAATGGTGATGGTAAGAGTATGTACTTCATGGATGGTGGCACTAAGAAATATGTCTCCATTATTATCGCAACTTCTGGTAGCAATACGTACCGCAACTTCAATATTGGCACATCTATTCCGACTTATCCTTGGTATTATGATGAAACAAATAATTCCTTATACTCTTATACAGGTAATACCACTAAATATTATTTAGGATTAAAAGTTAATACAACATATACCACCTTTGGTGCATTCTCGGAATCTAACATCGGTACCTATATGTATGTGGAAGATTTAACCGCAGATGTCTTCTCTTATAAATACTTAAATAATATTACCTGTGATTCCACTGGTAATACCGCTCCAGTATATGCAGCTGGATATACTTGGAATAACTTTAAGTCTTTATATAATTCCTACAATAGTGTAGAAAAGAATCTATTAACATCTTCATCCGCTAATCCGAATGGAACCAATATTGAAAAAGCGATGGCGAGATATGATTTCATCGCTCATAAATATAGCTTAGAGAATTTCATTTCCAGAAGTAGCGCTAACACCATGAGAATTATCCCCATCAATAATAGCTTCCAAATTAATGTTATCTTGATTATTTCTTTAGTGGCTATTTCCGGAGTAGCAGTTTATCTAATTATCCGTAAAAAGAAAGCAAAATAGGCATTTTTTAACGGAAAATTAACAATTATTATTAACTAATAAATTCCTTTTGTGGCATCATAATTACGAAAGGAATTTTTATTTTTATGGAAGATATTAAATTAGCAAACCTCAATAAAGATTTAGAGGAATATCAAAAAGATCCTAAGAACACAGTGGTGAGACACGCTCTTAGCGAGAATTCATTGTCATCTATCTCTCGCACTAAAGATGAGATTCAAGATGTCAATTTTGATTTTGATATCGACATCAAAACTATGAAAGTGGCCAATCAAAGAGCGTCAGGTAGATGCTGGATTTTCGCTGCCACAAATGTCTTAAGAGAAATGATGGCGAAAGACCTTAATCTCGCTTCCTTTGAATTATCACAAAGTTATATCGCTTTCTATGATCGTTTAGAGAAAGTGAATTACACATTAGAAGCGATTATTGATTTAATCAATAAAGATTATGATGATCGTACATTAACGTTCATGATTACTAACAATATCTCCGATGGTGGTCAATGGGATATGTTTGTGAGCATCGTCAATAAATATGGTTTATGTCCTAAACATGCTTATCCAGAAACTGCGACATCCAGTGCTACTAGAGATACTAATGCATTAATTAATTTCAATATCAGAAAGTTCGCTAGCGATGCTAAAGCGTTATTCGAATCTAAAGGTATCGAAGCAGTTAAGAGATTAAAGAAACAATTATTAAAGAAAATATATTTCTTACTCGTCAGTGCTTATGGTTTACCACCACAAAAATTTAATTTTGAATACACTGATAAAGATGGCAAATATCATAAAGTTAATGATTTAACCCCATTATCTTTTAAAGAGAAATATATCGGTGATAAATTAAATGACTATGTCAGTTTAATTAATGCTCCTACCAAAGATAAACCATTCGGTAAATCTTACACGATTAAATATTTAGGTAATGTCGTCGGCGGAAAACCAGTCACTCACTTAAATGTGGAGATGAAACGTTTAAAAGAATTAATACTTAAACAATTAAAAGATGGTCAAATCGTCTGGTTCGGTAGTGATGTCGGTTTCTATGGTGATAGAGATAATGGTGTTTGGGATGATCGCGTTTTCGACTTTAAATCAACTACAGATTTAGATTATAAGATGGATAAAGGTGAATCATTAGATTATCGCGCCAGCGCGATGAACCATGCGATGTGCATTACCGGTGTCGCTTTAAAGAACGGCAAGCCCACCAAATGGAAGATTGAAAATTCCTGGGGTAGTGCGAGCGGTAATGATGGATTTTATTTCATGTCCGCTTCTTGGTTTGACCAATTTGTCTTCCAAGCCGTGGTCGATAAAAAATATCTAAGTGAAGAAGAACTCAAAGCTTATAATTCTAAACCAATTGAATTAAAACCTTGGGATCCAATGGGCTCATTAGCCGATTAAACAAACCAATATTAAAGAGTGCCAAAATGGCACTTTTTTATTTTGTCTTTATTATTTATAATATAGTTATGAATTTAAAAGAATTAAGAATATCTAAAGGACTAACACAAAGTGATGCTTCTAAGATTACGAAGATTCCTTTAAGAACCTATAAGAGATATGAGAATGATCTATCTTATAGTT
>JAEEHE010000036.1 GCA_016280685.1 Caryophanales bacterium | reverse complement strand
TTGCATGTATTAGGCACGCCGCCAGCGTTCATCCTGAGCCAGGATCAAACTCTCAAAGTTTTATTCTAGTTCAAAATTATTATCTGGTTATTGTAATTAAAAAATAAATTGACGTTTTGTGTTTGTACATCTGTTTAGTTTTCAAAGATCAGTGCACGCTGTATTACTATGTAATAGCTCGGTATCTCTCCGCAGCATGCTTGATAATCATATCACTAACCATTTTATCCAGTCAACAACTTTTGTAACTTTTTTTATTTCTTACAAAATCGTGATTTGGAAGTGATAGAAGCGCTTTTTTGGTGCGCTTTTCTTATTATACACTTTTGCGCATACGTGTAAATAAAATATTTAATTATTTTTTAGAAAAGAAAAAAGTCATGGTTTTCACCACAACTTTTCTCTCTATATATCTTTTATATAATATATTATCTTTTTCTACCGAAGATAATAAGGATGTATCTTAGTAGTCTCAAGAAGATTCTGATGAAGTCGACATAGAGGATGAAGGCACA
Source organism: Caryophanales bacterium (assembly GCA_016280685.1). The sequence continues at coordinate 2,060 of JAEEHE010000036.1, read as the reverse complement.
ATATAAGGATGTGTTCTTAGTCATCGCTCCATCTTCGGCAATCTGTTTGATTCTCGCCATATCCCAGATGGTAATGAGCATAGTTCCAGCGAATGTCGCTAATGAGACAATCCAATATAGAGGTGTCACATCGAAGCCCATGAGCATTAATATCCACATTGTGAGGGAAATTAAACCCGCACCGATGAATAATCCAATCGCGGCGATTCCGAGGCCGTTTAAGCGCGATTTACTAAGTAAAGCGATTAAAGACATCAAACCAAAGACTAAAGAGGTGATAAAGAACGTTAAGCCCAATATCTTCCAGTCGATGAATATCACTAATGTGGAGAGCATCACGCCCATAAAGGCACAATAGAGAATACCAGGGACCAAGACGGAATGTTTACCTCTAATAGCGACAATCGGTACGACAATTGATAAGACTAATAGAGCGATTGCCGAAACACCGAGAACCACTAATAAGATAATGGCGTTAGTTTCTTGAATTCTCGCTTCCATCTCCGTAGAGGCGTTCGCTAATAAGACATTACCAAAATATAATCCTAAGCCGATAGCGATAGCTGCGGTTATTAATAAACCGATAAACATATAGCCATAGACTTTGGCGATAGAGAGACCTTTTGATTCTTCTAAAGAACCATCATAATAACGGGAATCAGACATTGGTGATCCTCCTATTTTTATAAGATGTTAGTAAGTAATCCTTCGTAAGATTCTTTCTTTAAAGAAGCACCGCCAACTAAACCACCATCGATATCTGGGCAAGATAAATAAGCCTTGATATTTTCTGGTTTGACACTGCCACCATATAAGACGCGGATTTCATCAGCGACTTCGCCGAATAATTCTCTTAAGATACCACGGATAAATCCGCAGACATCTTGAGCGATTTCTGTCGAAGCATTTTTACCGGTACCGATGGACCAAACTGGTTCATAGGCGACGACTAAACGTTTGACTTCTTCTTTTGTGAAGCCTTCTAAACCTTCTTTAACTTGTTTAGAGACGACTTCTTTAGTTTGTCCAGCTTCAAATTCCGCTAAGGTTTCACCGACGCAGTAAACTGGGACCATGTTATTAGCGAATAAAGCTTTAATCTTTTCATGGCATTTGAAATTGGTTTCATTATCATAGGCTCTTCTTTCAGAGTGGCCGATAATAACCCAATCAATACCGAATTCTAATAACATTGGGATAGAGATTTCGCCAGTAAAAGCACCATGGTCATTAAAATGACAGTTTTGGGCCGCGACGATCATTCTCTTATCAGCGTTTTCTTTAACTGCGGCTAAAGACAAATATGTAGGAGCAACGCCGATATCGATATTGTTCTTACTGGCGAGTTCTACTAAGGATTTGGTTTCAATGGCGAACTGTTTGGCTTCCGCAGAAGTCTTATTCATTTTCCAGTTGCCTAATAATAATTTTCTTCTCATAACTATTTAAGGACATCGATGCCTGGTAAGTGGCCATCGTTTTCAATCATTTCTAAGGAAGCACCACCACCGGTCGAGACGTGGGAGAACTTCTTGGCATAGCCAAATTGTTTAATCGCAGCCGCGGAATCGCCACCGCCACAAACGGTAAAGGCTTTGCCTTCTAATTTAGCGATTGCTTCACAAACCGCTAATGTACCCTTTTGGAAATCTTCTTGTTCAAAGACACCCATTGGGCCATTCCAGAATAGCATTTTCGCTTTGCTGATTTCTTTAGCGAATAATTCTCTGGTCTTAGGACCGATATCTAAACCTTGGAAATTTTCTGGGACATCAACGTTTTCTAAAACTTTAATTTCTTTTCTTTCTGCTGGATCAAAAGCATCACCGATAACGGTATCGACTGGTAAGACGATTCTGCCATTCGCTTTAGCGAAACAATTTCTCGCGTATTCTAATTGGTCATCTTCCACTGGAGATGTACCGGTTGTGTGACCTAAAGCTTTTGAGAATGTGAAGGCCATCGCACCACCGATTAAGATCTTATCACATTTGCCTAATAAGGATTCGATAACTTTAATCTTATCGGAAACTTTTAATCCACCGAGGATAGCAACATAT